>CAZOPG010000009.1:0-15027 GCA_964581585.1 uncultured Planctomycetaceae bacterium
GGCAATCCACACGCTAATAAAAAATGGGAATAGTAATAGAACTTTGGGTCCTGTTTTCCGTAAGTTATCAGTATTTTTTCTATATGTATAAATAATCACTGCGTCTGGTCGCGTTTTCTGGTATGATTACGCCGATTATTACTATTGATTCGAGGATAGAAAATGAAATTAAGTTTTCACGGTGCTGCGGGCGAAGTTACGGGTTCATCTCACATTATTACAATCAATGGCAAAAGGATACTGCTTGATTGCGGGCTGTTTCAGGGCAGGCGAAAGGAAGCGTTCGAGAAGAACCGGCGGTTCATGCTGGCGCCGGAAAGTATCGATGCGATGCTGCTTTCACATGCACATATGGATCACAGCGGTAATGTGCCGACTCTGATTAAAAAAGGTTATGAGGGTGAAATTTATTGCACCGATGCAACCGCGGACCTGTGCCATATAATGTTCAGAGACAGCGCTCACATTCAGGCTAAGGATGTAGAATACGTCAATAAAAAACGAGCTCGGCAGGGCAAGAATCTTTTCGAGCCCTTGTACTCCATAGAAGAGGCGGACGCGGCCTGCGGTCGTCTTAGGCCGGTTGCGTATGAAAAGGTTTTCACTCTTTTCGATGGCATCGAGGTTAGTTTTCACGATGCCGGACACATATTGGGTTCGGCTTTTGTCAATATAACTTTCAAAGAGAACGGTCAGAAAAAAAGGTTGATGTTTACAGGCGATATTGGTCGGCACGATATTCCGATTCTGAAAGATCCAGTTGTCGTCAAAGATATTGATTATCTTATCACCGAAAGTACTTACGGCGATAGAAAACATCCGCCAGCCGAGGACGTGAAAGGTAAACTCAAGGAAGTGGTGAACAGAATCTGTGAAACTGGAGGGAAGTTGATTATCCCTGCTTTCAGTATAGGGCGAACACAACTGATAGTATATCTACTGAACCAGCTCCATTCCGAAGGTGAAATTTGTGCTTTGCCGATGTTTGTTGATTCTCCTTTATCAAGTGCCGCTACCGAGATTTACAGTAAGCACAAAGAATGCTGGGATGCAGCAGCGGCTGAATTTATTGTTAATGGTCAAAGGCCCTTTGACTTCAGGGGTCTTCATTATACCGAAAGTGTCAAGGAATCTATAGAATTGAACGATATGCCTGGCCCGATGATAATCATTTCAGCATCGGGGATGTGCGAAGCGGGACGAATTCTGCACCACCTGAAAAACAATATCAGCGACGAAAAAAATATTATTCTTATCGTTGGCTACCAGGCCCAAAACACGCTGGGCAGAAGGATCGCTGAAAAAAGAGATGAGATCAAAATTTTCGGTACTCCCTTGCTGGTAAAGGCCCAGATTGAAGAGATTGCTGCTTTGAGTGCACACGCTGATAAATTCGAAATGCTCGATTACTTCGGCAAGTGTGGATTGGCAAATATTGAACACGCTTTCTGTGTTCACGGTGAAAGTAACGCGCTGGAACATTTCGCAGGTTGCCTGAAAGAGGCTGGGGTGCAGAATGTGCATATTCCTGTTTCGGGTCAGGATTTTGAGATTTAGGACTTGTAAATAAAACCTAATTTTTTTACACGTCCTTAGCGTTAAATCAGGGCTATTTTGTCTTCCGTTACAGTTTGCAGCTCAGTCAGGACTCTGTGAATAGTTGCAGCCATGAGTGTTCTATCAATCGGTTTCATAATCAATTCTTTTATCCCCATGTCCCGTACTTTTTCTGCGTTTATTTCTTCGCTGAATCCTGTACAAAGAATTATAGGGATATCCGCCCTTATGTTCATAACCTCGGCGGCTAATTTTGTGCCGTTCATAACTGGCATTACATAATCTGTTATTACCATATCAAACTTTTCAGGTTTGGCTTTGAAAATTTCGAGGGCGTTGACACTGCTGGTTTCTGTAACAACAGAATAGCCTAAACACTGCAGCGTTTTTGCCATAATATCAACCACGTTTTTTTCATCATCTACCAAAAGTATCGTTTTGTCATTTTGATAGATAATTTCCGGTGCAGCAATTTCCTGAATTTCAGAAGCTTCTATTCTTGGGAAGAATAAACTAAAGATCGTGCCTTGCCCCGGCCAGCTTTGGACGGTTATCACACCGTTGTGGTTTTCAACAATTCCATGCACAACCGACAGACCCATTCCTGTTCCTTTATCAACCTCTTTTGTAGTAAAGAAGGGCTCAAATATTCGTCCGAGTATTTCGTTATTCATACCGCAGCCAGTATCCTGAACTGTCAGCTTTGCGTATGCCCCCTCTTGTAAAGTTCCAAATTCCGTTACCATGTTTGAGTCCATATCGACACCTGTCAGGTTCACCTGCAACAGTCCCCCTCCTTCATGTTCCATAGCATGAACAGCATTGGTGCAGAGATTTATCAACACCTGGTGAATTTGTGTTGAGTTGGCCATAATCACGCTGGAATCTGATTCAATATCTTGCTGAATTTCAACCGTGGTTGGTATTGAAGATCTAAGCATTTGCAAAGCGTCTTTAACAACAGAATCAATCCGGGTCGGTTTTTTTTTCTGCCCCGTTTTCCGGCAGAAAGTCAGGATTTGTTTGACAAGTTCTTTTGCGCGGTCAGCGGAGGCAAGGACCTGCTGCAGATTGTTGTAGGCGACGGTATTTGTCGGGATATCATCCATGGCCAGTTCCGCATAGCCCGTCAAGACCATTAAGATATTGTTAAAGTCATGCGCAATGCCTCCAGCTAATGTTCCGACTGCTTCCATCTTCTGTGACTGACGAAGATGGGCGTGGAGCTGCTCCTTTTCAGCTTCTGCCTTTTTTCGTTCTGTAACATCCTGTCCGATAGCAAGCAAGCTGATTACCTTGTCTTCGGAATCCTTTAGGACTTTGTCATACCACTCTATGTCTATCCAGCTATTTTGCTTTGTAATTATAGGATTCACATAGCCTTTGGTTTGCATACCGTTTATAGCGTCCTTAAACTGCTTCTGGATTTTTTGCTGGTCTGGCTGTGGCAGGAATACTTCAAACCAGTTTTTGCCTTTCACCTCTTCAAGCCGATAGCCACTTAATTGTTCCATATAGGGATTAAAAGTGACAATATTTGCTTTATTATCCAAAATAAGCATTATTGCCTGAGCTGTCTCAATAATGCTCTGAGAGAAATTACGTTCCTGCCTGAGACGCTCCTCAGCTTTTTTGCATTCTGAGAGATTTTTGCGCATTTGAAAAAGGATAAAGAGCGAAAATGGTGCCATCAATATTACAATAGAAATAAATATAAACGTTGACCAAAGCAGCCTGCTTCGTCTTTTATGGTTAGTTTGGACATTCGCTTGCATAACGCTAAGAAATTCAGCTACATCACCACTGTCAATATGTTCCTGCTTGTTATATTCGTCGCTCTGCAGCAACTCGAAAGCTAATTGGCGCTTGCCTTGGCGTATAAGCTCAAAAGCCTGGTTTTCCATTACAGCCTGTTCAATGTTGATTAGTTCAGCTTGTGTTGCTTTGGCTTTTATGGATCCATCAGAAATCAGTATTACAGCTTCCTGGACAGTCGATTTCAACTCGAGCAACAAGTTTTTATATCGCTTTTCCCATTTAAGATCGCCTGTTGCCGCGGCCATTTTCGCCGACATTTTGAGCGCCTCATCGTAGTACATAGCCATACCGATTAGTTCGACCGCTCTATGATTATCACAGGCAGATATTTCAGTTTGCTTTATTGTGGATTTAGCATATACGACCATTCCGGTGACAATCGTCAGCTCGAGAATGAGCAACAAAACTACTCTTCGCAGTAAATAGTGTCGGGGTATTCTCCTCTGCCCATCTGCTGAAGAACCTACGAAAAGTTGTGGGTATTTTGAGTTTTTTTTCGGATATGTCCACATAATCAATCTCTCTGTAAAAAATTACTGCCTATTAGGATGGTTTCGTCCTTTAGGGGCTCGCACTTTGGTTAAAATTGTCCAAATTTCCGTTCTTCAAACAAAGGTAACATAAATGATGTAATTCTCTTATTTTGCAATGGGTTACAACTATATACCTTTTAAAAAATCTCTGCCACCGTCAGATTTGGTAACGGAACCGTACGTTATCGGGCTGAAACTGGTTTGTTCCGGTGCAAATCTCAGTCTATCAATTTTATAAGCGTTTTTCGTTGAAAATCAGCGATCATTCCCTCCTTCCGCCTATTCACTATATTCAATCCTCGAACTCTGGAGTTCAAAATACTGCTGCGTTTTTTTGATTGAATTTAAGCTTGCCTGAGGTGGGTATTTATAGTAGTATTCACGGTTTTCGAGGTGGTAATTTCGGTAAAATAACAGGTTTTTCAGGTTTAGTAGGAGCGGTATTGTGGCAAATGTTGATGATATTCGTAATGTGGTTCTCCTTGGACACAGCGGGGCAGGCAAGACTTCACTGGCAGAGGCAATTCTTCATAACACCGGCAAAAGCAATAGGTTAGGAGTTGTAGAAGACAAGACAACAGTCTCAGATTATGATGAGGAAGAGAAGGATCGCGGCCATTCAGTCCACTCGTCCCTGCTTCATACTACGCATAACGGCAAGACAATTAATATCGTTGATACGCCCGGATATCCGGAGTTTGTAGGTGCAGCCCTGGCATCGATTCCGGCCGCGGAGACTTCTGCGATAGTAATAAGTGCCTCGGCGGGTATCGAGATGAACACACGCAAGCTCTTTGCCGCAGCGACCGAAGCGGGGAAGGCACGGGTGATTATTATCAATAAGATGGACGCCGACAACGCCGATATCCCAGTGCTAATCAGCAATATTCAGCAGACTTTCGGCCAGCAGTGCCGATGTGCGAACCTGCCGGCTGATGACGGAATAAATGTGATCGACTGTATCGCCAGCGGTGATGGAAGCTCACCTGTAAAGGATGTCGCACAGGCGCATTCGGATCTTATCGAGAGCGTTATTGAAGCGGATGACGATCTGATGGAAAGTTATTTAGGTGGAGAGGAAATTGGTCCCGAAAAGGTCGCCTCAGTATTTGCAAAGGCAATGATCGCTGGAACCATCATTCCGATAGTTTTCACCAACGCTCGCAGTGAGAGTGGAATTACCGAACTTTTGGATTTGATAACCAATTGCGCACCCTCGCCCAGCCAGGTCGAACCGGCAAAGCTTATTGACGGCGAAAATGAAACTGAAATTAAAGCCGACGTTGCCGGACCTCTGGCAGGTATTGTATTTCGTATCGGCTTCGATCCGCGTTCGAGTATGAAGTACGCCGCCGTGCGTATTTTCAGCGGTGAGTTGAAATCTGATACGTCTATGTTTCGCAACGCTGACAAGAAAGCGATTAGGCCGGGACATATTCTTAAATCCCAGGGCGCTGAGAATGAAGAAATTGACTCCGGAACAGCAGGAGATATTATTACTCTCGCCAAGCTCGATGAGCTTGTGGTAGGCGATCTCATAAGTGAAGGCAAAGTCAACGGCAAATTCACGATGCCGGCATTTCCGATGCCGATGTTCTCGCTGGCACTGGAGCCTGCAACTCGCGGCGATGAACAGAAAATAGGTACAGCACTTACTAAGCTGACCGAAGAAGATCTATGCTTCAAAGTTACCAGGGACGCTCAGACCAAAGAACTGGTAATCAACGGACTCGGCGATCTGCACCTTAGGGTAATGCTCTCGAAGATGGAAAAACGGTTCAAACTATCTGTTAATACCAAGCCCCCAAAAATTCCGTATCGTGAGACAATCGCCAGCAAAGCAGAGGGGCATTACCGACACAAAAAACAGACCGGTGGTGCAGGACAGTTCGGTGAGGTTTATCTGCGTGTCGAGCCTGCCGAGCGCGGCTCAGATCCGCCAATGCAATACAGTTGGGATATATTCGGCGGCTCGATTCCAAGCCAGTTTGAGGCACCAGTTGCAAAGGGTATTAACGATGTAATGGAACTAGGCGTTGTGGCCGGATTTCCGCTACAGGATGTTAAAGTGTCGGTTTATGATGGCAAGTATCATCCGGTGGATTCTAAGGAAGTTGCTTTTCGCGCGGCCGGAAAAGGTGCTTTCATCGATGCTATTCAGAAAGCAAAGCCCTGTCTGCTGGAGCCGATTGTGAATATTGAAATAACCATTCCGGCTGATTTTATGGGCGATATCACCGGCGATTTATCTTCGCGACGTGGCAGAGTGCAGGGACAGGATATGCTGCCTGGCAATATGATCGTTCTCAAGGCACAGGTTCCGCTGGCAGAAGTGGCAAATTATGACAGTTCCCTCAAGAGTGTTACCGGCGGACAGGGCAGCTTCTCGATAACCCTGAGCCATTATGAATCGGTACCTTCCAATGTGCAGCAGCAGGTTGTTGCTCAGTATGCAAAGAAAGAAAGCGAAGGCTGATGAAACTGGCGCAACTGGAAAATTCCGACAAGTATGTCGGGCTTTATGTGATTGATTTCGGCGATCACAGCGCAGTCGGATTTACCCCCGGTGAAGTTGCGGAGTTGCTGGAGAGCGAACATTTTAAGGATATCAAAGTTTATAAGATATATAAGGCCTATCCCGACGGCAGAGTTGAATTAAAAGGAACCCCAGCCGAAATTTTCCAGCTTGAAATGGGGATGTTCTTTTACTCAGCTGACCGGGCTGCGGCCGAGATGGATTATAAGGGGCTCGTTGATATAGCTGTCCAAACGGCACCGCCGGGACGGGCAAAAGTGCATCTGACAAAATATGCTGACGATAAATTTGTTACTGCTTTGATCTATCCGGCCGAGTACAATGAACAGTTCAGCGACTGGCTCAGCGGGGCTGATTATAAAACGGTAGGGCCTGCCGAGGGTGGAGTCGAAGCGGTGAAAAGATATTATGATGCGCCGGCAGAAATTATACAAAGCCGGCAGTTGTTCAGCGAATCCTCATTCGAAGACCGAAGCGGAAGCGAGTTGCTGGCAGCAACAAAACTGGCTGTACAAAGATGACGAAAATAAAAAGCAATATTCTCGGTTTCATCGCGTCTGTTTTTTTAAAGATTTTTTCTAAACCACCCAAGGCTGACCACAAAAGCCTGGAACGGATGGAATTCAAAAGCTCAACTCAGCGAATCGGTTTTGTGTTTACGCAAAAGGTGCGGGATGTTTTCAGGCATAGATGGCTCCGGCGACGGTAGTTAATTTTGTACGGAATCAGATTTAACCAAAAGAGTAATTTCAAGAGTAGGAGTTTTGTCAATGGCAGCAATATCACAATTCAGATTTCCCGTAGATATGCGTTTTGGCCCCGGCGGACGCAGCGAGCTTGGTGAATTTGCCGAAAAGTATGATGTAAACAGGCCGCTTCTGGTAACAGATTCCGGGCTTGTGCAGACCAAAGCATTTGCCTTGGTCGTCGAAGCGATGGATAAAGTATGGCCCAATGGCTATGAAAGATTTACTGGCGTTGACCCTAACCCGACCGACCAGAATGTGGATGATGCTTTTGCCGCTTATCAAAAAGCTAATTGTGATGGCGTTGTCGGCCTTGGCGGCGGCAGTGCTCTTGATGCGGCCAGAGCAATGCGATTGAAGGTCGCCTTTCCAGACACAGCACTTTTGGACATGCCCTGTGATAATCTGCCCGCCAAACTTACACCTTTCTGTGCGATTCCAACTACCGCCGGTACCGGCAGCGAAGTTGGTCGAAGCAGTGTTATTACCGTGCCTGCAATGGGACGAAAAGCGGTGATAGGTGCTGCGCCGCTTATGGCTGAGTTGGCGATACTCGACCCGGAACTGACGGTTGGACTCCCGGCCAAACTTACAGCTTGGACAGGTATGGACGCGATGGTGCACGCGATGGAATCGTTGGTGACGCCGATTTTTCATCCGATGTGCGACGCGATAGCATTAGAGGCGATGCGTATAGTATGGAAATATCTTCCGCAGGCTTATGATAATGGAAGTGATATCGAAGCTCGCGGAATGATGCAGATGGCCGCGGCGATGGGTGCTACGGCTTTTCAAAAGGACCTCGGTGTGGTACATTCGATGGCCCACCCTCTATCAACTGTTTGCAATGTCCAACATGGCCTGGCAAACGCGATCTGCCTGGCGCCGGTAATGGATTTTAATAAAGAAACATGCCCGGATAAATACGCCCGGGTTGCTCAATGCTTCGGCATTAATACTTTTGGAATGTCAGAGCTTGAAGCAAGTGATGCTGCTATTGATGCTATTGAACAACTCAATAAACGACTTGGCATACCAAAAACGTTGGCAGAGGTGGGAGTTAAAAAAGAGCAGCTTACAACATTAGCGAAGAAAGCATTTGAAGATCCATGTCACCAAACAAATCCTCGGCCATGTAGCGAGGAGGATTTGCTGATACTTTACAATAAAGTGTACGAATAAGATTTCGAATTTTCCAGTGGAGTTATAATATGTCTAATGGTTTTACAGGCGTTATTTTACGAGTAGATGCAACCACAGGTAAGATCGAAAAACAGAAGATGGATGAAGATTTTTATCGCATGTATATGGGCGGCGGTGCTTTTGGTGCATATTTTCTTCTCAAGGAGACCTCCGCTGACACAGACCCATTGGCAAAAGAAAACGTCCTGACTATTGCGCCAGGGATTACCACCGGTGCGGCGATAAGCGGAGTGAGTCGCTGTTGTATCACCGCGTTGTCTCCGGAAACCGGCGCCGTCGGAGACAGTCAGGCTGGTGGAAGTATCGGGCCAATGATAAAACGTGCAGGTTACGATGCCATAGTTATTACCGGCAGGGCTGAGAGACTTTCCTTTCTGCTGATCGATGGTGATGACGTACAGATCAAAGACGCGACCAGCCTTAAAGGCAAGACTGTTCTTGAGGTTCATGACACCATGACAGCCGAGTTTGGCAGTAAGAAAACAAGTGTTCTTCAATGCGGCCCGGCTGGTGAAAAAATGGTGCGATTCGCCTGCCTCATGTCCGACTTGAACAATGTTGCGGGCCGATGCGGAATGGGAGCGGTTCTCGGTAGCAAAAACCTGCGAGCTGTGGTCGTCAGCACTGATAATAAGATTAGCTTTGCCAATCCGGAGGGAATAAAAAGGTTGGCAAAACTTGCCGTGCAGCGTTTGCCTGATTCAGGTTTCCCGGAAACATTACGTAAGTATGGCACGCCAGGAGTTGTAAGTTTTCAAACAGAGGCCGGAAACCTTTCCACTCACAATTATTCCAAAAGCTATCATCCTGATTATAAAAAACTCGACGGTGCAACCTTTGAACCGCAGATAGGCGCAGGGCATACAACCTGTTTTGCATGTGCCGTTGGCTGCCGCAAAAAAGTTAAAGCAGAATCGCCCTATCAAGTAACTGACAGACTCGGCGGCCCTGAATTCGAGACGCTCGGAATTTTGGGCTCCAACCTTGACATTACTGATCCGGTGGCGGTTGCCAAGGCCAATGAGCTGTGTAACAACTACGGAATCGATACTATTAGTATGGGTGGTTTGGCAGCATATCTTTTTGAGTCTATCGAAAAGGGCCTGATCAAGCCGGAACAGACAGATGACAAGCAATTAGGATTTGGCAATGTCGAAGGACTGCTTTGGCTGATAGAACAGGTGGCAAAGAGAAAGGGTATCGGCGATGTGGTTGCTGACGGCTTTGCCGCTTCGATAAAACACTTCGGCCAGGAAACAAATCAATATGCTATAAACGTTAAAAATCACGGCTTAGCTGTACACATGCCGCAGGTCAAGCCCAGTCAGGCTCTGATGTATGCGGTATGCCCCATCGGCGCTGACCACATGTCTTCAGAACACGATTGGCTCTTGGCCGCCGGCGATGAAGCTTGCAAGGGGCTGGGAATTTTTAGCGACCAGAATCCGATCTCGGCGGCACAGTCCACTGATTTGGCGAAAGTTCGCATGACGGTATATTCGCAGTATTTCTACAGCCTGATGGATACGCTTTGCCTGTGCATATTCTGCTGGGGGCCTGGAAACCTGTTCAGTTACAGAGAGTTGGAAGAACTGCTGTCCTGCACCACAGGCTGGGAGTGTACGCTATGGGAAATGATGAAAGTTGGCCAGCGAAAAGTTAATATGATGCGCCATATAAATGCCAAAAGAGGATTCACTCGTAAGGATGACACTCTGCCGGATAGGTTTAGTGTCCCCCTACTAGATGGGCCGGCAAAGGGAAAATGCGTCGAGCCTAAAGCCTTTGCCAAAATGTTGAACCAATATTATACTCTGATGGGTTGGGATCGGCAAAGCGGAAACCCCACTGATGCTGTGCTTATGGAGTTAGGCCTTGACTGGGCCATTTAAGTTTATGGAAGGAATAAATATGAGCGAATCAGAAAAAAAACAACTCAAATTGCCCAACTGGTTTACGTCTGAAAAAGTAGATACAATTATCGTGGCCTTTGTTGATGTGTACGGCCGACTGATGGGCAAACGGCTGACATGGAATTTTTTTCATGACAGCGTTATGAAGTCCGGCTTCCATTTCTGTAATTACCTCACGACAGTGGATATCCCAATGAATATTCTGCCCGGCTTCAAAATCGCAAGTTGGGACAAAGGCTTCGGTGATTTTCACGTCAAACTGGATTTGACCACCGCTCGTTTGCTTCCATGGCATCCGGGCACAGCAATCATATTTGGTAACACCTTTGATGCGAACGGCTCTGTCGTCGAAGAAATTCCTCGCCGGGTTCTTGGCAGACAACTGGAGCGATTAGCAAAGAACAGCCAAAAAGCTTGTGTTGGTTCTGAGCTTGAATTTTATCTTTACAACGAAACCTATCGTGGCGTCCATGATAAGGGTTATCGCGATTTGATTCCAGCATCGGATTATGCAATCGACTACCATCTGTTGCAGCCCGGCCGTGATGAAGGTGTGCTTGGCAGAATTCGCAATGAGATGAACCAGGCCGGTATTCCGGTCGAATGCAGCAAAGGCGAGACGGGCAAAGGTCAGCACGAGATAAATTTGCAGTACGCCGAGGCAATGGAAATGGCCGATAGGCACACGCTCTACAAGATGGGCGTCAAGGATATCGCCGCTCAGCAGGGAAGCTCGATAACGTTTATGCCCAAACCATGTCAAGATGATGCCGGCAGTGGATTTCACATTCACACCAGCCTGTGGGAAGCAAATGGCAAAGTTAACCTTTTCTTTGATGAAGCTGCTGGCCCGCAGAGCGAAATCTTCCGCCAGTTTTTAGGCGGCCTTTTGAAATACAGCCGGGAATTGACATACTTTTTTGCCCCGACCGTCAACTCGTATAAACGCTATCAGCCGGATTCATGGGCACCTACAGCGATAGTCTGCGGAGGTGATAACCGCACGTGTGGATACCGCATCGTTGGAAGCGGCAGTTCGCTACGGGTTGAAAACCGAATGCCTTGTTCCGATGCCAATCCTTACCTTGCCTTTGCTGCGACGATCGCAGCCGGCCTTGCCGGAATTGATGAGAAATTGGATTGCGGCGATGTTTACCAGGGCAATGCTTACGACGACAAAAATTTGCCGCGTCTCCCAGAATCGCTGGAAGAGGCTGCCAAACTGTTAGATGTCAGTAGATTCGCTCGCGACAGCTTTGGCGCCGAGGTAGTTGATTTCTACGTCCGCACAGCCAAAGCAGAAATAAAAGCATTCCACAAAGCTGTAACAGACTGGGAACGTAAAAGATATTTTGAACAGATGTGACATGTGAGGGATTAAAATGTTTTCTGATTTAAGCGAAGTTGTTCAATTATGCCAACAAATGGTACGTATTCCAAGTGTAAATCCGCAAGCTGATATGCAATTTAGCGAGCCTTATGGTGAGGAGCGGATTGCTGCATTTGTTTGCGATTGGTTTGCCAAAAATGGTTTCACCGCTCAGCTTCAGCCTGTCGGCCCCGGCCGTAAAAATGTTTTCATTATAGCAGAGGGACTCGACAAATCAAAAACACTCCTGATAAGCAGTCATATGGATACAGTTGACGTCAAAGACATGACAATTGAGCCGTTCGCCGCAAAAGCCAAGGACGGCAAAATATATGGCCGAGGCAGTTGCGATGTAAAAGGTTCGCTGGCCGCAATGATGATCGCCTTTCGTGATAGAGTCCAGCAGGGCTTTTTGCCGTATAATCTCGCACTGCTGGCCACTTGTGGCGAAGAGTACGATATGGCAGGAGCCGAATACTTTGTTGAAAATTTGCCAACAAAAATTTCCGGAGTCCTCTTCGGCGAGCCTACCAACTTCAAAGTAGATGTCGGACACAAAGGCGTAGTGCGGCTGTTGCTTGAAACCACGGGCAAGAGTGCCCATAGTTCACGTCTCAAAACCGGCAAAAATGCTATCTATGCAATGGCACGAGCGATAATAGCGACAGAAAAATTTATTGAAAGTATGGATCAGTGGCCTGAGCACCCACAGCTTGGCTGCGAAACGGCTGCGGTAACGATTATTGAAGGTGGTCAACAGATCAATGTGATACCCGACCGTTGCCAGGCACGCGTTGATTGGCGGATTCTGCCTGGGTCAAATTCCGCCTCATGTCGTGATAAACTGGTGAAATTCCTGAAAACAGAATTATCCGAAGAAATACTGGTCGAGTCGATCAATAGTGAGAATCCGGTGCAAATAGACCCCACCCACCAACTGGTTGCAGCGGTCCTGGATAGTGTTCAAAAGATATGTAAAGTACGACAAACAAATTATGCAACCGGGGCCACCGATGCGAGTGCCTTTACTTCACTGGGTATTCCCACGCCAATATTTGGTCCCGGCAATATGGCAAAAGCACACACACAGGATGAGCATATCGAAATAGCCGACTTGGAAAACGGCCTGGAAATTTACAAAACATACCTGGCAGGAGACTGGGGAATATAAGGTAAGACTTCGTATTTTAACAAAAAATCAAATATTACAATATTTTGCTACCCAAACAGGCCGATTCTTCCGATAATATCCTCAATTCAATACGCCAAAAACGCGAATCGAAAAAAATTACCCAAATTCACATATTTTGCTCATTTTCTCTAATCTATTTATCTTAACATTACCGATAAAATAGGCAGTAGACAAATTACCTATTTTAACGGAGTAAAAAATGTTGGATACTATGGTAGAGAATCGAAGGGAAGCAAGAACGGATTTAACTTGGCCTATAAGTGTGTGGCTTCCCGAGGCCAACCGGTTTTTTAACGCTCAGACAGTCAACGTCGCAAAGGGTGGCGTTCTCGTCTCAATGCCGATGACCACACCTGTTCGCACAGGCAACGAAATCGAGCTGAATTTTCCCCGAACAAAGGGCTTGGCCAAGAAAAAAGGCCAATTCGCTCGTATCAAAGGCGGCAAAGTCATCCGCGTGGACAGAGCAAGCATAACAACCGCTGCCAGTATCAACGTAGCGATACAGTTTGAATAGCCGAGACGTTTAGAGCAACTCCGGCAGTTTCAAATACGCCCGACGGGTCAGTTCAATAATTTCCGCGCTGTGTTGCTGCTCCTTTTGGTCGGCCCGACTCCAGAGCCACAGCAGTATATCTCTGATGTTATCTGCCGACGGCCTCTGAACATCAATGCCGCTTAAGTTTTCAGGAACGTTATATTCCTGGGTATTATTCAAAAGATAGCGAACTCCCGCCGCGGCGGCACAGGCCATATTTGCCGGCTCTATACCTTGGTCGATTGCAAGGTTCATCGTTCCAAAAATACGGTCGCCGATCCCGAGCTTGCGAACAGGATCTCTGCCGGCCCTGTCAGTAGTATCCTGCAGGTACGGATTGGTCATGCGCTCCAGCAAATCGTCAGTATATTCTTTGAAGCCAGCCCGTGTAAAAAGTTCGTCGTTCAGGTGTGCATTTTTTTTTATCAACGCCCCGCCGGACTCGTTAAGAAAAGCATTGCGGGCTATCGTCATCAGCGCGGAATCGTCTTTCATGTCAGTCATTTTTTCATAACGCTTCGCTATACCCAGATAAGCCAGCAGTGCATGAATCGCGTTATGCCCGTAAAGCTTAGCCTCCTCAAAGGGCAGCAGGTCCTGCTTTTCAATGAACACTTCAATGCCCGGTGAAAAGCCTGCAAGGGCGCATTTCGTAACGAGAATTTTATTAAACTCCTCCACAAGAAAAGCTCTGTCTATTCCCGGCGCGATCGGCTTGAGCTTGAGCTCGGCAATTTCAGCGGCATCGGTTACAACCCTGCTCATTTTTCCAATGACGGTGTTCAGGAATTGTACATTTTTATTATCGCCCGGCTTGACAACCTCACAAAGCACCTCAGCGGCATGATTGTTATTCTCCGCAGCGTAAATAATCGACCCCTTCGCCGAGCTTGCTGAAAGACCCTGCGAGATTAAAGCAGCTACGCTATTATCACCGCCGGCAGAATAAAAATCGACCGATGGAAGTGAAGTAACGATTTCCGTCGATTCGCCAAGTACGGCAACAAGTTTTTCTCTATCAGTTTTAGGGTTGATCAATTCAACGTTATCTACCTGCATAACCTTAACGCCGTCAGTGGCGGCGACATTAACATAATAGCTGCCGCCATTGGCACGCACAGCTTCAACAAGTTCATCGACAATTTCAGCAATAACAATGCGCCTGAAATTCCCGCTGCTAAACGCCTCAGAGACAAACAGCCCAGCCTGTATCGGCCCGAATCCAAATCCGGTAAAAACATGGTCAACCACAATAAAAACCCTTTCAAAAATCATTAAAAAAGAATCATACACAGCAAAGCAGAACCGATTTTAACCAAAATTGCAAGTATTGAGTTTCAATGCACCGCCCTGGTCATGGGTGTGCTATTTTTGCGATCAGAAAAGCATTTGACCAATTTTTATGTGAGAGGTATTATCTATTCAGATTTCCACATTAAAAGTTAGGCGATATGTTTTGTTAGGGAAGATTAAATAAAATGAAAATAGCATTAATCAGTAACCCCTGCTATGAAAATGATTTCGAAAAAAACGTTCTTATATCCGAAGGTTTAATAGCAGACTCACTTGAAAAGTCCATAGACCTCTTTCTTTTTGGTGAAACTAATTTAACGGGATTAGAG
>CAZOPG010000010.1:0-14724 GCA_964581585.1 uncultured Planctomycetaceae bacterium
AAGCAGACGCGAAAAGCTATTGATGAATTGAAGCAGACCCCTCTTGAGAGAGGGCATGAGTACGCAGTTTCGATAATAAATGCTTACCTGGGAGGAGAGGTTCTGGAATTCAACGGCAATGTGGCTAATACCGGGCTGATTCCGAATCTTCCGAATGACTGTTGCGTGGAGGTGCCTTGTACTGTGAATACTCGCGGAGTGAACCCGATGTATGTTGGGCCATTGCCGGCACAGTTGGCGGCGCTAAATAATATTACCGCCGCAAGCGAAGAGATGGCAGTTGAGGCGTCTATAACCGGAGATGCGGAACTGCTCTATCAGGCAATTTGTTACGATCCATTGTCGGCGGCGGTGTTGAGCCTGGCGGAAATAAGAAAAATGGTCAAGCGAATGCTGACGAAAAATCAGCCCTATTTACCACAGTTTAAATCTATCGATATTTAAATAAATGCATAATTTAGTCAGACAAGTACGTTTTTCAATTAACCCCTTTCTGGAGGAGCAGACCGAAGGCTTCAATTCCTATTCAGCCAAGCCGGCCGGTGAGGGATTGGCGATTTTTCTGGCGATTGAAGCAGAGCTTGAAGGACCGATAGATCCCAATACAGGATTTGTTGTAAATGTTGTCGATATCGATAAAGTTGTGTGGAAGTATGTCGTGCCAGTATTTGTCGAACGGTTGCAAAAAAACTTTCAAAACAGAGAACACATTCAGTTGAAGCGGATGTGGGAGTTGTTAGTTGCCGCTTCGGGAATGTTGACGGATAAATTTGCCCCGGCCAAATTAACATGGCTAAGGCTGGCGTTAAACCCTGTTAGAAAATTAGCTATTAGTTCGGAGGATAGCCAGATGCTTTATTTCAGTGAAAAATTTGATTTTGCCGCAAGTCATATGCTCTGGAACGATAAATTCAGCAACGATAAAAATTTTGACCTGTTCGGCAAGTGTGCCAATCCTGCCGGTCATGGCCATAATTACATAGTTGAAGTTACCGTTAAAAAGCCCGGCGGCGATGAAGAGTTGAAGATAGGCCTGTTTGAAAAAATTGTTCACGACGCGTTTATAAAAATTGTTGACCATAAAAATCTGAATGAAGATGTGGCTGAGTTCGGTTCGCTTAATCCAACTGTTGAAAACATCGCCGCTTTTGCGTGGAAAAGTCTCGTTGGTAAATTTGAACTTTCCCAATTAGATAGTATAACTGTTTGGGAGAACGAACGAACATTTTGCAGATATACAGGACAGAAAAGATGAGCACAGAATCAAAGATTTTAGTTACAGGCGGGGCCGGCTTTATTGGGTCGCACCTCTGCCAACGGCTCCTTGCCGACGGCCACGAAGTCGCTGTGATCGACGATTTCAGTACCGGCAGCATGGACAATATCGCTCAATTCAAAGAGGATAAAAAGTTTCAGTTCGTAGAGGGGACTGTTTGCGATAAACAAATAATGGATGGACTAATTAAAAACTGTGATGCCGTTTATCATCTGGCCGCGGCAGTCGGTGTGAATCTCATAGTCGAAAGGCCCGTGCACACGATCAAGACGAATATACACGGCACTGAAGTTGTGCTGGAGGCTGCTAACAAGTTTAATAGAAAAGTACTTCTTACCTCAACCAGCGAAGTTTACGGCAAAAATGAATCTGTGCCGTTTTCCGAAGAAGATGATTCTGTTCTCGGCAGTACAAAACATTCTCGCTGGTCGTACGCCTGCAGCAAAGCGATCGATGAGTTTTTGGCACTGGCTTATCATCATCAGTACAATCTGCCGGTTGTGGTTGTTCGATTATTTAACACTATCGGGCCAAGACAGACTGGCCAATATGGGATGGTTGTTCCGCGTTTTGTTGAACTAGCATTGAAAAATGAGCCTTTATTGATTTATGGCACCGGCAGGCAGTCTCGGTGTTTCAGTTATGTCGGTGATGTTGTCGAAGCGATGGTGCGGCTGATGGCTTCGAATGAAAATGACGGTGAACTTTTCAATATTGGCTCGGATGACGAAATTACAATCGAAAAATTGGCTGATAAAATAATTAAAAAAACAAATAGTAAGAGTAAAAAAGAATTTATTTCCTATAAAAACGCCTATGGTGTTGATTTTGATGATATGATGCGGAGAGTACCCTCGTTGAAAAAGATAAAAGAGGCGGTTCGCTTTGAACCGCAAACATCTCAGGATGAGGCGCTCGATATTATTATAGCTGACATTAGAGCTAGATTAGTGTAAACTTCACGTAAAGTTTAATATTGGTATTTTATGATGTGAAAGGAGTTTGGTCTATGGGTTTGTCTTTGATAACAGGTGGAGCCGGCTTTATTGGCAGTAATATGGCGAGATTTTTGCTTGAAAAAGGCCAAAGCGTTCGTGTTTTGGATAATTTTGAGAACGGTAAGAAAGAAAATCTTGCTGAAATCTCTGACAAAATAGAGTTGATCGTCGGCGATGTGCGAGATACCGATACAGTAAAAAAATCCGTTGATAATGTCGATGTGGTCTATCATCTGGCTGCTCTGGGAAGTGTTCCGAGGTCAATTGCCGATCCAGCAACATCACACGATGTAAATGTCAATGGTACCTTCAATATGCTAGAGGGGAGCAGACAGGCTAATGTAAAGCGTTTTATTCTTGCCTCAAGTTCATCAGTTTACGGCGAAAACCCCGTGCTGCCACAACATGAAGACCTTCCGCTGGCGCCGATAAGCCCGTATGGTGCGACCAAAGCTATTGGAGAAATTTATTGCAAAACATTCTATGAAACCTATGGTCTGCAAACAATCTCACTGCGTTATTATAATGTATTCGGTCCGCGACAGGATCCGAACAGCCAGTATGCCGCGGCTATACCTTTATTTGTCTCTGCGCTGATGCGTGATAAGTCGCCACGGATATTTGATGATGGCGAACAAACACGAGGATTTACATATATTGACAACGTGACAAGTGCCAATTGGCTTGCAGCAACGGCAAAACAAACGAAGGGCCAAGCGATGAATATTTCTACATTAACGGCGGTGTCAGTCAACACAGTGGTTAATACGATAAAAGAACTTCTGGCCAAGGAAAGCATTAAACCGATATACGACCCGCCTAGGCAGGGAGACATAAAACATTCGCTGGCTGATGTCAGCAAGGCGAAAGAAATAATAGGATATGAACCCAAGGTAAGTTTTGAAGAGGGTATCCGTAAAGCCATAGGATGGTATAAGGAAAATTTATAATAGGATAATCAAATGCCGAAAAAACAGAAAACTACAAAAACAAATTCTCCCTATGTTGGTATTGTAGGAATGGGATATGTTGGGCTGCCGTTAGCAAGAGAGTTTTGTAAAGGCGGAGCAAAAGTTTTAGGGTTTGATGTTAAAACCGCCCAGGTCAGGAAACTGAATAAGGGCCAGAGCCCGCTTAAACATATTCCGAACAGCCAGGTTCGCGAGATGGTCAATTCGAAACGGTTCATGGTAACCGACAAAATGTCACAGATGAGTAAAGTCGATGCGATACTTATTTGCGTGCCGACTCCACTAACCGAAAATCGTGAACCTGATATGCGATATGTTGAAACCACCTGTAATACTATCGCAAAATATTTGTGCAAAGGACAACTGGTGGTTCTTGAGAGCACAACATATCCGGGTACGACGCGTGAGTTGATGAAGCCGATACTTGAAAGTTCAGGCTTAAAAGCTGGCAAAGATTTCCATCTGGCATACTCACCTGAGCGTGAGGACCCTGGCAATAAGAGTTTTAATACCGCGACAATACCAAAAGTTGTCGGAGGAATTAACAAAGCGAGTCTTGATAAGGCACTTGAAGTTTACAGCTACGCCATAAAAGAGCTTGTTCCGGTCAAATCCTGCGACGTTGCGGAGTCGGCTAAGATTCTTGAAAATATGTATCGCTGTGTCAATATCGCGATGGTCAATGAGTTGAAGCAGCTTTTTGATAGGATGGGAATCGATGTATGGGAAGTTATCGAAGCGGCTGGTACAAAGCCGTTCGGTTTTCAAAAGTTTTTCCCAGGGCCTGGACTTGGCGGACACTGTATTCCTATCGATCCGTTCTATCTTACCTGGAAGGCGAGGCAGTTTGGTATGCCTACCCGTTTCATCGAGTTGGCCGGAGAAATTAATACCGACATGCCGCACTATGTAGTGGTTCGGATGATGGAGGCACTGAATGAGCGAAAGAAAAGCCTGAAAGGCTCGAAGATTCTCGTTCTTGGCCTGGCTTACAAAAAAGATATCGATGACATTCGCGAATCTCCGTCCGTGGAATTGATAGAGCTATTGAAAGAAAAAGGTGCGGCTGTTGACTACAATGACCCCTATATTCCGAAAACACATAAACAGCGCGAACATAATTTGCAGATGAAGAGCAAGCCTTTGTCTGCAAGGATGCTCAAAAGCTATGATGTAGTGCTGATTGCGACCGCTCACAGTGACTATGACTATGACTGGGTTGTTAAAAATTCCAAGCTTGTTGTTGATACGCGAAACGCAACGGCTAATGTCAAACGTGGACGAAGCAAAGTTGTTAAGGCATAGCAGAGAAATAAGGAGAAACGACGGTGAGCAAGAAAATAGAGTTTACGGTTTTTACCAAGCCGTGGACAATGCCGCTTGATATAAGTGTTGTGTTTGTTCCGCATGTCAAACAATCTCCTTACCTGTTGATCTGTGAGCATCTGAAATCTCCTGACTTAATGAGTTTCAGATAGTCTATCCCAACTTTAATTTATCCGGAACTTTTAATTGTCGCCGGAAAGTAAGAATTATTGTCGCTGATCACCCAGGTCGCGACCTAGGCTTGAGTCTTCAGTTGACACTTCTTTGGTTAATGATGAGAATCAGCGTGTGGTACGCTAGGGTGATTCGGTTACGGGCAGTTGGGATCATGGAGGAAAACTTTTTAATTCCGCTGAGGACGTTTTTGCTTTCAGCCCATTGGCTAAAGGTGATTTCAGGGATGAGGAAGCGCTTTACCAGTATTATCGCAAGCAATTTCCGGCTGAATGGGATGAGAAAATACCGGAGGAAAAGACTCATCATGCAGCGGTAGGGTTTTACAATACTATGTTTATGTGGCCTCTTTTAACTTTTGGATGGGAATTATTTCTTGAGACCTGTCTGAACGATCGTTTCGAGCGAATTATGGATGAGTTCGCGGAAATTAACCGTCAAGTGTTTCGCGCGTTTTCGCGTCTGCCGGTTTCCTTTGTGGTCTGCCACGATGATATAGTTACCAGCCGAGGGCCGGTATGTTCTCTTACCTGGATGAACAAATATATTTTCCCGCGATATGAAGAGTTCTGGTAGATGGTAAAAACTTCCGGCAAAAAGGTTATATATATGGTTGACGGCAATCATATCCCCTGGAACTGTCCGCCAGAGGCCGTGAAACTTTATCTTGAGTTATGCGCAGAATTAGGGCATAGATAAAGGCTGATCTTAGTTTGTTGTAAAATGCGTCAGATTAGAGCAGTTTAATTTTTAGTGTTCTCTTTATACCTGTTTTGGCTTCGGATCACAAAAATTAGACACACAAATTTTCTTTAATACTGTTTTACGTTTTCGCCATTCCAGAGTACCTGAGAAGCATCTCCAGCCATACCGGTAACACGGCCTTTCTCTAGTGCCACAGCACACCATGTGCCGCCACGCACAATCAATTCTCCGCCATCCAAACGCACCAACGCCTTTAGTTGGAGCTTTTTACGACGAGTCAGCCCGCCCATGCTGACAAGCCGCGACGGAACCAATGGCGCATCGGCGATCCGTCCGTGAGCTGCGGTCAGTACCACCTTGCGGCCAGACTGCTTGGAGTCCATGAACACACGGCAATACGCATGATCGGCATACGCATCCACCGGTGTTCCGACAAGGTCAAACAGCAGATGAGAAATATCTTCACGAGGATCAGCCCCGGTCATGAAATACAACGGCACGTCCTTGCCCCGCACATGCAGTATTTCCCCCTCGCTGTTGCGTTCTGCCATGCCATCGGTCACCGATACTGGACAAAGAAAGTCTATCGCTTCCGGTTCCCATTCGTTGAGATCGGGCAGAGGGGATTTTGCGGAATAAGCCTGCTGATAATCCGCCAATGTGAATGGTTTTATTCCAACCAGTTCCGCAAATGTTTTCCGGATAGACTTACCATCCAAGGTGAATGACGGTGGCGGACCGTAGAATACAACCGGAATCTGTTGTTTGGCAATGTCCAAGAGTTTCTTGAAAATATCTTCTGCCATCGCATACGCATACGGCACGATCAGCGCTTTGAAACGCTGACGTCCGCACACAACTTGCCCATTTTCGATGTTGGCTTTGCGGAGCGATTCCGGACTTATCATGGATCCGAATAGTCCGGCATCAGCCAAATGGTGCGCGGTGTTGCCGCTCGAGGTGTACCATATGCGGCTCAGCCATTTTGGCGCCGCCGCCATACCCTCCCAGAGATAAAGCCAACCCACATCAGAATGTGCCGGCAGCCCGTCAAGAAGTTCGTTGAACTGATCCAGAGCCTGAACTTCCGCTTTTGCCACAGAGCGTGCTGGCTCCAGCCGCCAGTTTATCAGGGACTCGGAGAAGTCCGAAAAGAAAATATTGAACCAGTTGACGTGGTACAGCTTTTTGAATCGGTTCGCAAACCGCATATCTTCAATGACCGGCACTGTCATCCCCCAGTCGTTGTAATAGGCGTCTTCAAGCCCCAGCTCATTGCGGATTCCATCGGCCAGCAAAAAATGGAAAGATGGGTATTTGAGATCCACCTCCCAGGACCCATCCGTCCAAGCGGCTGAGAGCACTTTTCCGTGCTGGAAATAGTCGATGGTGCCGCCAGCCATGTCTGCGGGCAGCCCCGACCAGGTTTGATGGGTACCGAAATACAATTTGCGGCCATATATCTTTTCAGCGTACTCATTATGTGCTTTCTGGGCGCGATAATTCATATCGTTGAGCACCTGATAATAATCGGTACGCACCTGTACCGCCTCAGCTGTATCGTCCAAATGATCCAGATAAATCAGCTTGGACTTGAGATCGTACTTCTTGATTCGCTTGAACAAAGACAAAAATCCTTCACCCGCCTTAAAGCACGACATATCGCTCATACCTTTACCCGGCTCATCCCAGCCGAAGCCATCCAGTGGAATGTCCTTGTAAGAATCCAGCATACTCTTCTGTGCTTCCAGATAGCGGGTATGCGCCACATCCGCCTGCGCGAAACAACGGCAGACGATATAGAAGACCGCCGAACCTGAATACCCGTTGACGAAAGTGCCTTTAATTTGAAATCCAAACCTCGGACAATAAATATTCTGCCAGTCAAACGACAACTTGTCCAATGAGACAGACCCAAAGCCGTCTCCATCGGGAACATATACCGCGCTCAACTCGCCAAAGATGGCTTGTCCGTAGTGTAAATTGGGATAATGCGCCGGGAAATCAAACCGTCCGTCATGTACCTGTACTTCCACGCCTATAATTACTTGCAAAGCCGATTCCGGATACTTTTCTGCCACCGTTTTCCCCCAAAATTCATGGTCGGTATCCAGGATACAGCGCATGCCATGATGATGAACCGATTTTACGATGTGAGAGACTGCGTCGTGTACCGCCTTGTCCAGGACACTGTAATGCATATGGCGTAGGAACAAATCCACCACCGTATAGCCGTGCTCCGCCATCTGCCGGATGTAGCTATCTGCTTTTTTCGGGTTTGCAATCCAGTCAGGTGACAGGATTGCGCCAGCTACCTGTTTTTTCGATACCATAAAAATCTCTTTCAATTTTCTTTAGCTAATTTATGTATTTATAGCCATATCACACGATGGACGCAAAAACTTTTGCCTTCGACAAAAGCTGATCTTAGTTTATTGTAATACTTGCCTTGAGCAGATCAACGGAATTTGCCCCTGCCATTATTTCAAATTCGCCTGGCTCAAATGCAAGATTCAGATCACAGTCCAAAAGTGATAGTTGTTCTTTCGTCAAGGAAAATGAAACTTTTTGCTTTTGGCCGGATTTCAAAATTATCCTGCGAAAATTCTTGAGTTGTTTAACGGGAGTGGTTACGGAACTTATAACGTCTCTGATATAAAGTTGAACTATTTCTTCGCCGTCTCTATCACCTATATTGGTAACATCCACATTTACTTCAATAGTATCATCAGAGGCAAATTTATCGATATTAACAACAAGATTTTCATATTTGTAATTGGTGTAGCTAAGTCCGAATCCGAATGGGAACAGCGGATCGGAGCTTGAATCTATATAATAGCCCATTCTTGGTCGGCGGTTATAGTAAACAGGCAGTTGGCCAGCTGAGCGTGGCACGGAAACGGGCAGTTTGCCGCTTGGATTAACCTTGCCGCAAAGGATGTCAGCAATTGCATCTCCTCCCCGTTCGCCGATGTACCAGGCCTCCAGAATGGCGGGGACGTTGTCGGCAATCCATGAAACAGCAAGTGATCTGCCATTGATGAGAACGACTATAGTTGGCGTGCCTGTTTTATAAACTGCCTGTACAAGAGCTTGTTGTTGGCCGGGCAGGCCGAGATCAGTGCGGTCATAATGTTCACCACAAACCTGCTCAGGGCCGCTACTTGCCTCACCAACGAAAACAATAGCAACTTCAGCTTTACGAGCAGCTTCCGCTGCCTGACGAATTTCATCGGAATCCGCCTCTGCCTCAGAATCATCAGCTGTGATCGGAGATTTATTGCCCCAGTCAAAATCTATTGTTTCCACAGTGCGTGTCTCTTTCGGCAGAGGAGTCTCAAAATTTTCACCCAAGAACACGTCCATAAGCAAGCCTTCACCAACGCCGTCCTGCTGAACTCCTAACTGGCTGGTATGGCTTAATGTGTGATTGGGAACAATCTGTTTCTCTATAGATGAGCTGCTCCATGACAATCGAAGCACGGCGGCATTCGATGCCCCGGCACCTTCAGAGCGATTTGAACCATAATTGAAATATTCAACTTTAATTGAATGATTGCCTCGTCCAAGGAATATCTTTCCCGTGCATTCTTTAAGTTCTGTTCTTTTCCAATTATCAATTATTTTTTTTCCATCAAGCCAGATACGAACACCGTCTTTTGCTGAAGCATAGAATTGATATTCGCCTTCAAAATCAATTCGTATATTACCACTGAAACGAAGTGAAAATTTGTCGACGAACCTTCCGGGAGCTTTTATTCCACAACCTTTAGCATAATAGATTTCGGTATCAGAGGAGAAATTATTCCGTATGCCTTCCAGCGGAGATACCGTTTTGTCCGGAATGCCGCTGTAGTTACCCAATCGGGCCACATCTGCATTGGGACCAATTACCGCAATTGAAGATATATCCTTTTTTAGAGGCAACAAATTGTTCTCATTTTTCAAAAGGGTAATGCCTTTGGCTGCCGTTTTATAGGCTAACAATTTATGGGCAGGGTCGTTGGCGACTTTGTCCGCCGTATCAGGCTCAACATACGGACGCTCAAATAGACCAAGGCGGAATTTTGCCCGTAGTATTTTGCGGGCAGCATCGTTTATTCTGGATTCAGAGATTTTGCCCTCTTTAACCAGTTCTATTAGGACACGTTCAAATTCTTTATCATTTTCATCTCTACTGGGAAGATCATTGAAATTCATAAACTGTTGGTCAATACCTGCACCTATCGCCAGGCGTACCGCTTCCTTCATATCTGCCGCGACGTGATGTCCCAATAATCCCGCTGTGCCGGGGCAATCGTCTATTGCAAAGCCATTGAAATTCCATTTAGCCAGGGTGTCGGTAACGAGTTTTTTGTCGGCGGTACATGGTATGCCGTTAACCGCACCAAAACAAATCATAATAGATTGCAGATCCGCTTCCTGTATAACAGCCTTAAAGGGCGGAAAATAAGTTTCCTCAAGAGTGCGTTGGCAAATTTCAATTGGGTCATTGTCTTTGCCACCGTTAGCAGCCCCATAACCCGGCAAATGTTTGGCAGTGGCGATGATATTGCAATCGGTGTTAAGGGTGGTGCTCTGAAGCCCCTTTACAAAAGCAACACCTAGCCTGGAAGTTAACAAAGCATCTTCGCCACAACCCTCTTCCATACGGCCCCATCTGGGGTCACGTGTAATATCAAGTATCGGCGAAATTCCCTGATGTACTCCCTGGGCTCTGGCTTCGGCGACTATAGCGGCTCCAACCCTTTCAACTAAATCAGTATCCCAGGTGCTGGCCGTACAGATTGCGGCTGGAAAACTGGTAACCCCCGCGGTATTTACACCGTGAGAAGTTTCACGTGCCAGTATTAGCGGTATACCCAATCGACTTTTGTCGATAGCTTCCTTTTGTGTTATGTTGTTCGCTAAAGCTGCAAGAGACGGCTTGTCTCCGCTGGCCAAACGAACGTTCATCTCGTGGACTTTTTCTTCAAGAGTCATTTGTCCCAGAATGTTTTCGACTCTTTGTTTGATCGACAGGCTTTCATCTAAGTATGACGGTTTCACTTAACTGTTCCTTAATTATTTGATATTTTTTAGTTACACGGTTTAAAAGTATTCCTACCAGATTCACCATCCAGCATATCCATTAGTAACCTTGAAAGTGGATTTAGTTTTGATTCCACTCCATGGTGCTGCAACCTTAATCTTCCATTTTCCGGTTGGCTCATTGGTTCCCAGACGAATTTTATACTCATAGGTTCCATCTTTGGTTACATGATAACCACCGCACTCTGGCCGTGGACGGCCGCTACCGTCAACTACTGATATATCAAGTGGTATACGAGCCGATATCACATTACCATTATCATTCAGAACGCTGATGCGGTAAACAAGCTCCTCGCCGGGCCGTGCTTTCTTCGGAATCTCGATAGAAAGCTTTTTTGGTTCACTTGGCAACAAGGCAACGGCTCGTCCCCAGAAAGGTTCCATTGAGATGTTCATCTTAACTCGGCTGTTTGCGTCCCGTGAGACATCAATCTTCTTGCCGGTCAGCATATCAATTGCTACTGGAACACAGGACCCCTCAATATCCAGAGTCAATTCCACGTCCTTTGCTTTTTCTTCACTGTTCACTGCCACGCAATAGTAACTCTTGCCGCTCTTTAGCAAAAAAGCTGAGGCATCGGTGTCATTACTTCTGGCAATGGCAGGGTTCAATTTAAGATCGGCAAAGATTTTCTCCAGCACTTTTGAGCTGGCTGGAACAAAACCAAATACCACGATGCGACCTTTTCCATGTCCAAATTGATATGCGGCAGGTTTAGCATCTGCGTATGAATACATCGTTTTGCCAGAACTGCTTCCCAGAGCGTAAGCAACTGCCATCGAGTCCTCGAATCCCTTTACCTGTGCATTTTCAATCTTATCACCATATTTTACCGGGCACGTCTCAGCGAGGAATTGTGTTGGCTCCAGACTATCGGCGCTGATAATTCCAGATTTCGGCACCACAAGCAGTGTTCCACCTGCGGCGGCCCATTTTTCAATAATGCCAATCATTTCGTCATCAATCCAGTCATTTCCGGCCAGCAGCATGATCGGATAATCGTTTAGCTTTCCTTCCCGCAGATGCTGATAATACATGAAGTCCACGTTTCCGCACGAGACCTGGGCTGCCTTGTAAGCGGCTGCCAGGGCCTTATCATTCTGCTGCCGTGGCTGGCCATAGGCTATGTACTGAACGGCTGAGGGAACCAGCATCGCTATTTTCCCTTTGGGACGTTTCATCCCAGCCAGAACAGGGCCGATCTTGTGAGCTTCATCAGTCGCTCGCTTTACGTATTCATAACGCTCCGGCTTTATTCCAAGACCGTGGAATTTTATACTATAATCCCATTCATGCCATTGGAGAACCCTGCATCCTCTGGCCAGGCAACTGTATGCTGTCTGGCCTCTTTGGGCTGCAATTGGTGATCCGCCGTAAAATGAGTCTGCCTCGATCTGAAAGACCAGTTCAGCCGGGTCGTAGTCAGTTGCGGCCAGTGCCATGTCAAAAGCGTACTGTGCTTTCCAATTGCCAGGGCTGTAACTGAAAAAGTCCATTCCATATCCGCCAAAGGCCCTGGACATGAAAAGAGCATGTTCCATCAGTCCGCTTCCTTCATTGGTCAGACCCCAGAGTTTCATTTTTGAACCGGTATCCTTCCACATTTTGCCCTTGCGAACTAAAGCGTCAGTAAAAGCTCTATCCATAATCTTTGCCAGGCGGTAATATCCTGGATCGGTTTTTTCCTTTGGAGCCTCGCCGCCGTATTGTTTTGTATATTCAGCGTTGCATATTTTACAGTTTTTGACAAAATCAAGATGGCCCGGCTCATCATATACGTATGCTTGTATTCCATCCGGAGCCATACCCCAACAGTATTCAAAGTATTTCTGAGACGTCTTAACATCTTGCTGGAACTGTTCGTCTGTCTTATGTGAAGAGCTATAACCACATCCACTAACTATTGATCCGTCGTAATGCAAGGGTTCCATCCCAGCCTGCATTATCCGGTCTCCCCATGCACGGCGGTATCTGGCGGGCCATCGCAGCATGTCCAGTCGGAAGTAATCCGTAGAGCCACGTATAAGATTCAATCCTTCAGCCGCAACGAGTTGTGCCAACTTTGCCTGCTCTTTCGGGTCGTCTGTGCATAACCCAACGCTGTCAAGCGTAGTAACATAAAATTTGTCCGGACCGCCCAAATCGGCCATAATATCAAATTCCCATTCATTGCTCTCTTTGCCCAGCCGGCTTTTGAGTATGTAGTGTCCCACACTCAATCCCTTCAGAGGGACGACTCCGGTTTTTGCGCCTTCGGCCTTTAGTTTTGTCTTCCAGACCACCTTGTCCCAGGGGTCAACTAACTGAAGCAAAAGGTCTCCCTTTGCTTCGGCTTTAAAGCTGACTTCATAGGGAACATCATAATCACGCCGATAAACCCTTGCGAGCCCTTTGTGATGTCCGGCTATGATCTCAAAACTTGCCGCTTTGTCTGCTGGTTTGGCCGGCTTGGCGAAAATCTGTTTGCCATACAATGCTTTTCCGGCCAGTCGCTGCCAGAGATCACTGTAATTCTGCCATTTGAAAATACTCTTTTCTCGCTCTCCCAGCAGTTCCTTGCTCATTTTTTCCTTATCCCAGTTTGCTATGCGCCACACATGGTATTCCGGCTCATCGTTGTCATATACAAAATGGTAATTGTCCGTCAGGCATATGGGGAACGAATAGACCATTCCCTCGCCAACTTTCCATGAGGTCAATACCGGCAGCTGCCCGGCCTTTAGGTGTATCGTAGCGTCCTTGCGTGCATTACCTTTGTGAACACTGGCCTGCGGTTTTGTTCCGAAGTCAAGCCCTTTGGCAAGCGGGTTCATTGCATCTGCCGGGGCAATATCCACATAGGCACTGCGATCTTTCATTGCCTTCCATTTCCTCGGGCCCCCAACTACTGCCTTTGTGTAGTCAAAAGTTGTGGGTATAATTTTTGCGATTTTCTTCCCTTCATAGTCAGAGGCATGATCTCCAACGAAAATAACGGTTCCGCCGGCCTTTGCAAACTTTTCGATCAGATTCCAGCCAGCGTCCGGCAGGGCAAAGTGCGGTATATCGATTAAAACAATCATTCGATATTTGGCAAAACCTTTAGCTGATATAGGAAATCCGAAAAGCTGTGTTGTCGAAGAAACTATCAACGGTGCCTTGTCTATAAGCCCAGCCAGGTCTGACGAACCGGCAAGGGCAGGCTCTATTCCATAAAACCCGTATCGGCTGCTCCTTCCGGCAATAAGTATGCGACGTGAATCCTTGCCGAGAACAATATCCACATTTCGTTCGACAGGTTTTGCCTCGGCTATAGTTTTCACCTCCTCAGTGTAGTTTTCTTTCGACTTTGCCTGTTTGAGGGCATCCTCAATAGAGGAGGCCTTTAGGGCTGTTAGAAAAACATCTCCAATCAAAGCCGTCTCCCCTTGATCTAAAGGATAGGATTTGAATCGAACCTCGTAGGAGGCCCCAGTGTCATTTGCATATGTAAACACGTCACTTATTATATTTGAAGGCATCATGGCAATAACAAATGTTCCGCTGCCTGTACTTATGCCGCCCCATCCTTCGAAAGCATCTTTCCACGTCTCCCACTTCCGTGCCTTGGCTGGATTGTCCAGCATCGCTGTCTGGGTCTGCTGAAAACATGATGCCGATTCAATATCACTTACACTAAAATCATTGTAGATGCGAAGTGGGGCATTCCTGGCGGCTCCGTGATTGACAGCCTCCATATGCATTTGTATATAACTGGTGCTGCTGCGGAATATCAGCGTCTTGCGAAACTCGAACCCGTCAAGTGCCGCTCTGTTAGACTCGCCGCTTTTGAGTATCACCTCTACCTTTTCCGGTGCTGTCTCGTTTATCTGTATATATTCTTTTACTTCGTATTCCCATGGTAAAGCAAACTCCGTTGCGGCACCACCAAGAGTTCCAAAATTAGCCACACTCATACCGTTGCTGTTGACAAGCTCTTCCTCTGTTCCGGCAGGGGTCCAACTGGCGATACGGCCGGCATTGGCCGGGTCTATGACCACCTTATACCATGGCGTAGAAACCTCTATGAATGTTCCCTTGTCCGTTTTCTTCTCCTGACACACCACGCCAGACCGAACAGTGGATACACATAACGTAATTACCATAATACAAGACAGTACTAATGACTTCCATTTACAATTACTCATGATAACGCTCCTTTAC
>CAZOPG010000011.1:0-14096 GCA_964581585.1 uncultured Planctomycetaceae bacterium
AAAGCTGGAATTATTCACTTGTAAAAAGAACTAATTATTTATGCAACAGGCTCTAGTATTATGGTATTGGGAATTTCATTAATGTCTTTAGGTTAAATTACATTATGACAGAAAAAATTAAAAAAGAGAAAAAACAAGAATATATATTCGGTCCAGTTCCTTCCAGAAGATTGGGACGTTCATTAGGGGTCGATTTGGTGCCCTTTAAGACATGCAGTTATGATTGTATATATTGCCAACTTGGAAGGACAACCAACAAAACTATTCAAAGAAAAGAATGGGTGCCTATTGATATTGTTACCAAGCAGCTCAAAGAAAAGCTTGACTCCAAGCCAGATTATATAACCTTATCCGGCTCAGGTGAACCAACGCTTTATTCACGACTTGAAGAACTTATTTTCAAGATTAAAGAAATTACGGATATTCCCGTGGCTGTACTCACAAACGGTTCACTGTTGTGGCTGCCAGAAATAAGAAATGCCTTGAAATCTGCGGATTTGGTTGTTCCATCGCTTGATGCAGGAAGCAGTCAGATATTCCAATATGTTAACAGGCCTCATAGCGATATAACTTTTAGTAAAATGTTAGATGGATTAGTAACATTCCGTGATGAATATTTCGGCAAATATTGGCTTGAGGTTTTTCTGATGGCTGGTGTAACCACTCCGGAAACAGAGATAAACAGGCTGAAAACTTGTACAAGCTCTATACGTCCCGATAAAGTTCAGGTAAATACTGTTACTCGTCCCCCTGCTGAGAATTTCGCAGAGAAAGTTCCAGAAAAGCAATTAGAAGCCATAACCAAACTGTTGTATAATAATGCAGAAGTTATTGCCGACTATAGCAATGTCCATAAACAACAGGATTTTTCCGTTCAACGTGAGGATGTTCTGACGCTTTTGAAACGTCGCCCCTGTTCTGTTGAAGACATTGCAGCAGGTCTTGGCCTTCATCGAAATGAAGTTGTTAAGTATGTAGAAGAGTTATCATCTGAAGGTAAAATCAAAGCAACGTCGGAAAATCAACAGCTTTACTATAAAGTTGTGATATAATTGACAGTCGTACTCAAAACTGAAGAAATAAAGAGATTGTAAAGAGAGATAATCATGTACAAATGGTTTTCTTTGTTATCCATAAGACAGCGTTTAGAGATGGTTGCGATAGTGTTAATAATGGCAATTATACTCAGCATAGGTATTATTACGAATTTGCAAAAAGAAAAAATCGTCTCGGAAATATATACTACCGATATGTCTATTCGTGATATTGCCACCAAACTAGAGGTTACTAGTAAGGGCCTGGCGCATGAGCTTGCCTTACCATTGGATACGTCGAAGAAAAAACCACTCAACAAATTGGGGATATCTCAAGAACAATTGGATCATGCGGCTGAACATATCCTTTCCCATCTCTCGACTAGCCTTAAATATTACGTGTTTGTGGCAATCGTGCTGTTTGGTTTGATATATCTGAATCGCCTCGGTCGCCCGGGTAATGCAAATATCTCCGAACGAAAACTGTGGTATCCGCGAATCCCATATATCACATGCCTCCTTGTTGCCGTGCTTATAGGTGGTTTCGTTTTGGGGAAATCCCCTAACCCAATGGAAGGGACAGTTAAAGTATTTAAATCCATGGTAGGATTGTATCCATCTATGATCAGTAAATTGATTGCTTTGATCTTTTTTGTTGCATTGGCTATCATCGGAAATAAGCTTATTTGTGGATGGGCTTGCCCATTCGGGGCACTTCAGGAATTGATATACAGTATTCCCATACTCCGTAAAGTGAAGCGATGGAAAACGCCATTTTGGCTAACGAATACGGTAAGGGGTGGATTGTTCTGTGTATCGCTATTATTTCTTTTCGGTATTGTTGGCGGCAGAAAGGGGTTTGTAATTTACCATTACCTCAACCCGTTTAATCTGTTCAATCTGGATTTTGACCATTGGTTAATTCTGCTCACTATTGTTATGTTTCTAACTCTGGCGTTTTTTACATACCGGCCGTTTTGTCATCTTATATGTCCTTTTGGCCTTATTTCCTGGATAGCTGAAAAATTTAGTTTTTATCGTGTAATCATTGACGAAGAAAAATGTACGAAATGTGGTGCATGCATCAAAGCTTGCCCACTACATGCAGCGAAAGGAAAAGTTGAGAGCAAAACTTTTTCAGCTGATTGTTTTAGCTGTGCACGATGCTTAAATGTCTGTCCTGTTGATGCAATCCATTATCGCCCTGTATGGGCTAAAAAACAAAACCAAATAATAAACTAGACATAAATGCTAGTGCATTTACACTGGTTAAGTAAACTACGAAAAGCATATAATTGGAAACTAATACAAAAACCAAACTGCTTGCTGTAATTTGTAGGCTATATCCGTTTTGCATAGCTGCGAGGCGATGGCCGAACTTGGCTTATGCAAGAAAGCTAAAAAAATCGAGAAAATTAAGGACAACAAATTATATTTTAGCGAAGTTGATGTTTTAAATGGCACACATGTATTGGATATAAAACCATACGTTAAGCAGTTTGATGCCCGAGATAACACTGTTTCAGGCTGAGTAAGTAAGCACTTCCAGGGTACTCACAGGCCTGAAAAAACTATTTTGAAGTAACTTAATGCACAATAAAGCAAAGGAGCAGTATTATGGCACAATTACCAGAGGCAGTTAAAAAAGCAATAACAAAACAAGATGTTTTTTCTGTAGCTACATGCAATCAGGATCGAATACCCAATGTTATATACATCGGGTGTCTAAAGATTGTCGATGACGAAACGGTTCTGATCGCGGATAACTTTTTTAATAAGACACGTGATAATATTTTGAGCAATGGCAAGATCGCTTTTGCTGTGCGCGATGAGGAAAAAGGCTCTTTCCAGATAAAAGGCACTGCCGAAAGACTAACAGAAGGAGATATTTTTGACGAAGTTCAGAAATGGGTTCCGGATAAGCTTCCAAGGGTCGCGGCTATCATAATGCATATAGAGGAAATATATAATGGAGCAGAGCGGATTTGTTAAAAAAGCGTTTTATGAACATCACTATCACAAAACCTCGCATTGTAGCATTTGAAGTGACACATAAATGCCGATTTAACTGCATACACTGTCGTGCGGCGGCTTCAGAAAAAGCGGATAGCGAGTATCTTACCTCCACCCAGTGTAAACAAATCCTCCTTTCTCTGGCTGAGTATAATAAATGCATAGTTATCCTGACAGGCGGCGAACCAATGGAAAGAGAGGATGTCTATGAACTTATTGGGTTTGGGAATAATGCAGGCCATAGAATGGCGATGGCAATTTTCGGCTACTGCCCTTATTCAATGTGCTAAGACAGTATAAAATCGTGTTTTAATAGTAAAGAAACAAGAGAGCTTAAGTTTTTGTTATTCTTAGAGTTAAGCTTTAAATACAAGTTTTTGATAAGCTTACAAAAAGAGGGTAGATCGAATCCCGCCCTCTCCGTTATATAACGTGTTCTGCCACCTAACGTTCTGTGTTTTCCTAATTTCACGCGCTTGCCGTTGGTTTACTAAAACTTTTGTTGAAAAAGATTCCAAAGCCGGTTACCATTGGGCCAATGCCTATGAATCTGAAAAAATATAGTGCCGACAAGATAGCCCTGCTTGGGCTGCTGCTACTTGGGTTTCTTATAGCCCAGATTATTATCAGTACCGGCAGGGGAATCAAGCTCTCTGGGCCAGTGAGCTTGGCCAAAAGCGGCCTGTCGGTACAAATACCGAAGGGAGACAGTTGGAAGAACACAGACTGGCTTTATAACGAAAACCGTTTCCATCTATTTTCTATCCTGAGTTTAAATTCTCAACAGGTGGTTTGGGTTCAATGGCAATATCTGCTGACACCTGCCGAAGCAGACCCAGCCGAGCAAATCAAGCAAAGGAAGCTCCATTATAAAGGCCAATTAGCCAATACCTCTCAGAAAAACATTGGTTCGTTAGTAATGGATTGGGGGCATATAACTGCAAAGGGTAAAATAGAAACAGTTTTTTTCGGCGTTGTCAAACTCAACCAGCACAGGACCGTAACACTTGAGGTAGTGCAAAAGGCCGGACTTGGCGATCTGGCAAAAGAAGTCTTCGATGCCATTGCCGAATCTATATCTTTCCAGGACAATAAACTGCTGGCAGACGGAGCCGAATTCGCTGGCAACTTTAAAGATGGCCGAATCGCCGACATTCTTTACGGCAAAGATACACACAAATATTTCCTGATAGATAGCGAGACCGGCCAGACAAGTGGATTCATCGCCGAGGCCATGGCTCAGACGGAGGATGATGATGGCCAGGCAGCCGTTGGCGTTGTCAGTCTATACAACATAAATGAACCAACTGGCGGCAGCGAACAGTCTGTTTTCAGCAGCGGTATGTTTCTTGACACATTTCACTGGGTAAACAAGAGCACCAATACACAAGGCAGAACCAAAGCCGCTACTGATATTACTCTCAACCAGCAAGGCATCGTTACCATTCAAAACCCAATATCACGCCAGGCCGGCCAGTTTGCTTTTGGCGCAACAGCGATTCCGGAGGCACTTCTTGAGTTGGTTCTCATCGATTTTATTGATAGCGACTACGAACGGATTATACTTGATCTCATACATTCTTCGGGTCTTGTTGTTTCGGCTGTTATCAGTAAAGTTGATTACCAGAATAACAACGCGCCGCTTGAAGATGCGGCTTATGTTGTTAAGGTTAATTTTTTGGATGCAGAGCAAAATCATTATCTGATGTATTTTGATAGCTCTAAAAACATTGTCCGCATTGATGTTAAGGGTGATTCGAATTATCGTATTGAGCGAACGAGCAAAGAAACGGTTCTGGAAAAATTCCCTGAATGGCAACAGCAAATTTCACAAATTGACACTTCTTTTCGATAAAACTCGCAGTGAGGGAATTGCTATGAGCGAACAAATTTACGATAGTATCATCATTGGTGCCGGTCCTGCCGGGCTGGCCGCGGCCTTGTATAACGCAAGAGACAGATTCGACACACTCGTTCTGGAAAAGTTCTATCCAGGCGGACAGATCATAAACACCGACAGAATTGAAAATTTTCCCGGCTTCGAGAATATATCTGGAGCCGACCTGATACAAAAACTGCAGGCCCAGGCCCAAAATTTTGGTGCAAAAATCGCCACCTCGCAGGAAGTTACATCAATGGAAAAATTGTCTGACGGCAATATAAAGGTTAGTTGCCGCAAAGATGAATTTATTTCAAAAGCTGTGATCCTCGCTCCCGGCAGTTCATACCGCAATCTCGGCGTGTCGGGCGAAGAGGCTTTTAGAAACGCTGGCGCAGGAGTAAGCTACTGCGGAACCTGTGACGCTCCGTTTTTTAAAGGCAAAAAAGTCGTTACCGTCGGCGGAGGCAATACCGCTGTGGAAGAAACTTTGCACGTAGCAAAATTTGCCGGCGAAGTTACACTTACTCACAGACGACAGGAATTTCGAGCCACAAAGATCCTTGTCGAAGAATTGATGGCCAAGGTCAACGAGCCTGACTCAAACCTGAAGCTGCAGCTCGACACCACTATTACAGCCATCGAAGGCCAAGGAAAGGTCGAAAAGGTTGTTTTTGAAAATGTCAAAACCGGCAAGCAGGAAGATTGCCCCTGTGATGGCATTTTTATTTTCATCGGCACTATTCCAAATACCGCTTTTTTGAAAGGCTTTGTTGAACTAAGCGAGGCGGGTTTTATTAAATGTGATTCAGCGTTTTTGAGGACAAATGTGCCCGGCGTTTTCGTTGCCGGCGATTGCAGAGTAGCCGCTTCTATGCAGTTGGCAACAGCTGTCGGAGACGGAGTAACCGCTGCGATGGCCATGAAACAATACTTCCGAGACCCCAACTGGTGGAACGAACCAGTCTCAGATTCGCTGCAGCCAGGCGAATGGTAAGCAAATCACAACATGGCTTTATGAGGGCAGTTCGTCATCGCTTTGGATGATTTTCTCAACACTGCGAGCGATCGAAATCGCGGCGGTGATCGATTTTTTCATCAACTCGGCACTGTTATCAGAGGTAAGCGCCCCCGCGGCGATGTAGCCGGCATAAATATCGGCAGCGGCCCTGAAAATAGCTGTCTCGCTGGGTTGAAGCGTAAAGTGGTATTTCCTTTCCATTACAAAATCCTTTCTATGTGTCAAAAAAACAGACGAAGATACAATCTTTTACCGACCCATCCCAAAAAGTCCTGCCCTTAGAACGCTGCCAAACTGGCTTACTGCTGACCTGCGACTCTTGGTCTTTTCGACCTTGGCTTTTGCAGCTTTCTGTTCTTCTTTATGCTCCTGCCAGTCGGGGTCGTCGTCGAGCAGTTTTTGAACATAGGCATCTCGCTCGGGTTCGCTCATGAAATTTTCGCGAATCTGACGCAACTCGCCGCTATCAAGAAAGAATCCGCCGCAAGCGTAACATTCATCAACGTTTACTTCTTTGTTGCTCTTGTATTTGTGCGGGCGCATTGGTGTGTCGCATTTGGGGCAATTTAGCTGCGGACGGTTTTCGTCATTGCTTCTTGGGTAGAGCAGTGCTTCTTCGAGAGCTTTACCGAGACCCTCATTGTTTTCATCGAGGCGACTCAGTTCACACCAGTCAAACCATATTCCCTTGCAGCCATTCTTGCAGACGTCTACATGTACATCACCAAAATCAGCTTCAATCATTGTTTCACTGCATACCGGACAATTCATATTAACCTCCAAATTATTTTAATTTTTCGATTTCTTTGAGCAGTACCGCAACGAGTTTTTGTTCTTTGACGGCGGCGATTTTTTTGCCATGCCGATATATGAACCCCCTGCCTTTGGCTGCACAAAGGGCCAAATCTGCGTCCGCAGCTTCGCCGGGCCCATTTACGACACAACCCATTACAGCGACACGGAGTGGTTTTTCTATCGGCTTCAGTGCCGCCTTTACCTGTTTGGCCAGTTTTACTACGTCGATCTGGCATCGGCCACACGTCGGGCAGACTATCAGGGTTGGAGTTTTCTTTTGATACAGGCCCAGCGACGAGAGAATCTCCTTTGCGATCTGAACCTCTTTGACCGGGTCGCCGGCAACGCTTACTCTTATGGTATCGCCTATACCCTCTGCCAGCAGTGTGCCCAGTGTTACAGCAGAGGGAATAAGAGCATCTTCCGGCAGGCCTGCATGGGTCAGGCCGAGGTGCATTGGATAAGTGAACGCCTCGGCAATAGCGCGGTTCACCTGGATAGTTCTGGTAGCGTCGGCGCTTTTAGCACTTAGAACAAGATTGGTGAACTGGCGTTTCTCAAATAGTGATAGGTATTTTTTCATCTCTTTCAGTATTAGTGCGGTTCGTCTTTTGGCAGGGATGTCGGTTTTTTTCAAATCGCGAATGCTGGCTTCATTGACCCCGATTCGGATGGCGATGTTATGCTGCCTGGCACAATCGATGATTTTGTGAATATCGTCGCGTTTTTTTATATTGCCGGGATTCAGGCGGATTTTGGCGGCACCTGCCTCAATCGCCTCGATTGCCCTAGCGGGGGAAAAATGGATATCCGCAATTATGGGAACCTCAGCTTTGGGCACAATACGGGCCAAAGCAGCGGTGTCAGCGCGGGTTGGAACGGCAATTCTGACCAGTTGAGCCCCTGCCAAAGCAAGGCGATTCACCTGCCTGAGGCACCGTGCAACGTCGGTTGTCTGAACCTTTGTCATCGACTGAATTACGACCGGGTGCAAAGAGCCGATTTTCACCGAATCAACGCGGACTATGCTGGTTTTTCGTCTTTTAATCATAACTGCAAATTCTATATTGTTTTATCCGGCAAATCAACTTAAAATAGGACGGTTGTCCTATGAAGAGAATTATTAAAATGATATGGTCCGTACTCACAGTATTAGTAATCGCGTATCTCGGTCTGGGAATAATTCTGTATTTCAGGCAGTCATCGTTCTTGTATGTCCCGACAGCCGAGGTGCTCTATGATCCGGAACAGCTCGGGCTGAATTTTGAAAATGTACAGCTCCGGACCGAAGACGACGTGAAATTGGCCGGCTGGTTCATCCCTGCCGAAAATGCGGAATTTACCTTCCTGTTCTGCCATGGCAATGGCGGTAATATCTCGCATCGGCTCGACAGTATAAATATTTTTAACGGTCTGGGGCTAAACTGTTTTATTTTTGACTATCGCGGATATGGCAACAGCGGGGGCAAGCCGACTGAAGAGGGAACATACCGCGACGCTATGGCATCTTATAAATGGCTCCGGCAGGAAAAGAAATTGCCCGCCGAGAAGATAATTCTTTTCGGCAGATCGCTGGGTGGCAGTGTTGCGGCGTATTTGGCCGGCAAAGTAGAAGTAAAGGGTTTAATAATTGAGGGCGGGTTCACCTCGTATGTGGATATCGGACAGAAATTTTATCCATACATGGCGGTCAGACTTTTTGCCAGTTACTGCTATAAAACTATTGATTACGTTCGCATCGTCAACTGTCCGGTGTTGATGATCCACAGCAGGGAAGATGAAGTTGTGCCATTCGAGTTTGGGCTGAAATTGTATGAGGCTGCAAATGAGCCGAAAGAATTCATCGAGATCTTCGGTAGTCATAATGACGGGTTCCTATATTCCGGCGAAGTTTATCGTCAGGGTTTGGCAAAGTGGATACAATTTCTGCGAGAATATTCGCCGGAAAACGCCGAGAAAAAACAGATACCATGAAAATCAAATCGTTCGTAATACTGCTTAGCATAATCGTCTCACTGGGGATAGTCGGTGCGGTTTTGTTCAACTCTGCCGAGCCTGCGAAAACTCAAACAACACAACAATACAGCAGAATTATTTCTTTGGCGCCGAATATTACCGAAATTCTTTATGCTCTCAGCCTGGAGGAAAAAATTATTGGCGTAACTCGCTACTGTAAATATCCGCCCGAGGCGATGAAAAAAAAGAAGATCGGCGGCTATCTCGATCCCAACTTCGAGGAAATAGTGGCAGCTTTGCCGGAGTTGGTGATAACTTTCCCCGAACAGATCCAGCCGGTTAATCACTTTGCCAGGCTCGGAATTAAAACTCTAACAGTTAAACATTTGACCATCGAGGATATTCTCGAATCAATTATGATAATCGGCCAAAGTTGCGGCGTACCAGAAAAAGCAGAGCGATTGATTGGACAGTTAAAAGCAAGAATCAAAACGATAGAGGAACAAACGAAGAATCTTGAAAAACAAAGGGTTCTTGTATGTGTTGAGCGTAATACCACGGCGGGGAGTTTTGATGCGGTTTATATTGCTGGCCGGGATGGCTTTTATAGCAAGATGATCGAACTGGCCGGCGGAGTCAATGTTTATACGGGCCGAATCAAGTTTCCAAAAGTCGGCCACGAAGGTATTATTGCAATGAATCCTGATGTTATAATCGACGTAGTAAGTGACATCGAAAGCCGCCATCTTGACGCCGAGCAATTAAGAGAACAATGGGGAAATATTCCAGAAACCGAGGCTGTTAAAAAAAAACAAGTTTATATCTTTAGTGAAAATTATATTGCGATTCCAGGGCCAAGGTTTATTCTTACGCTTGAAGAAATCGCAAAGGCAATACATCCGGAAATGGAGCTAATGACAATTGAGTGAACCAGCTATAGAAGTTGAGAATTTAACCTTTAGCATCGGTCAGAATTGCATACTTCGCAATGTTAGTATGATCGCCGAAGACGGGGACAGTGTCTCCATTATCGGGCCGAATGGAGCGGGCAAAACGACGCTGCTTAAATGTATCGATAAGATTCTTACCGGAGCCGAGGGGACGATTCGAGTTCGCGGCAAAAATATAAAAAAATACAGCCAAAAAGCACTGGCAAAGATAATAAGTTATGTCCCGCAAAATAGTGGAAAAGCTCTGCCCTTCACTGTGCGTGAATTCGTGATGATGGGCAGGTATCCGCATCTTAGCCCGTTTTCAACCATTACTCAAAAAGATGAACAGGTAGTAGACGATGTTCTTGAATTGACCAGGATATCGCAGTTTGCCGAGCGATATCTGGCAACGCTTAGCGGAGGCGAACGGCAAAGCGTCCTCATCGCCGGGGCACTTGCGCAGGAGGCAGAGATTCTGCTATTGGACGAGCCGACAACTTTCTTGGATTATAAACATCAGGCCGATGTGCAAAAACTTCTACACCGAATCAACAAACAGCGAGGCGTTACAACCGTTTCGGTAACGCATGATATCAATATGGCCGCGATGCTCAGCGAACGAATTGTAGCGATCAAAGCCGGGGAGGTAATCTTCTCCGGAACAGGCACAGAGTTGATGAATAACGAAACGCTTGGAGCTATCTACGATAGGAGTTTTCTGTTTACAAGCCATCCTCAGACCGGACAGCAGATCGTTATTCCACAGGAAATAAACCAATGACGCGAAAAAAAATGCTCTTAATTATAGCTGTCTCAGCAGTAGTAGTCCTAACAATGGCAACACTGATTGGGCCGAGCGAACTGAACGCTAAGATTTTCTTCAAGCTTCGTTTGCCAAGGGTTCTCACAGCCTTTCTGGCAGGTGGAGGCCTAGCTTTATGCGGGATGACACTACAGGCAATGTTCCGCAATCCGCTCGCTTCACCTTTTACGCTGGGCATATCAAGCGGAGCCTCACTCGGTGCTGTCATTTATATTATTACCGGCCTGCCTCTGGCGGCATTAGGTGCATGGGGAGCCTCGGCCTTTTCGTTTGCCGGTGCCGTCCTCGCAATTCTGCTGGTTTACAGCCTGACAAAAGTTCGCAAAGGTTTTTCGACGGCAACGATGCTGCTGGCAGGCGTGGCGGTGAACTTTTTCTTCTCCAGCGTAATTCTTTTTCTGCAATATATAAGCGACCATACCCAATCATACCGGTTCATCCACTGGACGATGGGCCATCTCGGAACTGTAGGTTATGGAACAGTTTTGAATATACTCGGCTTCGTCATAGTTGGCACAGCGGTCGTGCTTTACTTAACAAATGAATTAAACCTACTGACTACCGGAGATGACATCGCGGCTAGTCGTGGCGTGGATGTCAAAAAGACAAAACGCCTGCTGTTCTTTGCAACGTCGATAATGGTCGGCGGAATTGTAGCTTTTTGCGGCCCTATTGGTTTTGTTGGCCTGATGGCCCCCCATATCTGCAGATTGATGATAGGCCCCGACCACAGATACCTAAACGCCGCAACCCTACTATTCGGCGGGCTCTTTCTGGTTCTATGCGACATGTTCGCCAGAACGATTATCGCACCAGTAGAAATCCCAGTCGGCGTAATAACCGCAATGCTCGGAGGCCCTTTCTTCGTATGGCTGCTGCTGAGAGGTTCAGCAGATAAAAAACTGCTGTAAGAGAAGGATTTTATGGTTAAATGGATTTTTTTCGATGTTGGTAATGTAATCTTCAACGACGATTCATGGATGGCCATCATTCTTGAACGAATTTACGAGGCCATTTTGTTGAATGGGCACCTTCTAACCATTGAAGAATTCTTTACCGAACGAGAAAAACTAATCATAGAAAAACAAGATGGACAATATTGGCGCAGTATGGCGAAAAAATATATAGGCGAAGATCGGTGGCATAACCTCAAGAACAATCTTGCTGACGAACTTGAAGAAAATTATCTAAAGTACAATATTCTGTTTCCTGAAATAAATCTTGTTTTGGAAAAACTGTTTTCAAAGTACCGGTTGGCAATAGCAGCAAATCAAACCGTCCACTGTCAAAAAGCATTGAAACAAGTGGGCCTATTAAAATATTTTGATGTTCTTGGAATAAGTGAGCAGATGGGAATCGAAAAACCTTCCTGTAAGTTTTTCGAATATCTTCTTGGCCAAGCAAAATGTTCTCCAGGCGAAGCCATTATGATAGGTGACAGAATTGATAATGATATATTTCCTGCAAAAAAAATGGGTATTCGAACGATCTGGCTTAGACTTGAGTTGCAAAATAAAGGCTGGCAACCCCAAACTGATTTTGCTAAGCGTTATTTCGAAAGTATGGCCCGAACACCTTTGACTCTATACGAAGCCCGTAGCGAAGAAGAGCGGCCGGACATGACCGTATCAACAATTAAGGATATATGTGAGGCTGTAGAGACAATTGATAATATGAACGAATCGCAAGGCTAACTATGGAAAAAGAAATGATTACTACTATATCATTTGACGGCGATGGCACCCTTTGGGATTTTGAACAAGTTATGCGGCGCTCTTTGCGGTATGCATTGGATGAATTGCAATTGTACGTTCCGGGTGAGCAGTCAAGCCAGCTTACTATCGAGAAAATGATTCAAATCCGTGACAATATCGCCGAGGAATTAAAAGGTAAAATAGTAAATCTTGAACAAATTCGACTCATTGCATTTCAAAAGACACTGGAACATATTGGTATAAAAAATGATAGTCTTGCCAATCGCCTTAACCAAATATACCTGAAGCATCGGTTTGAAGATATAGAGTTATATCCTGACGTGATTGATACACTTGATATTTTAGCAAAAAAATTCAGAATCGGCCTGTTGTCCAATGGCAATAATTATCCTGAAAGGTGTGGGTTGGCAGAACATTTTAGCTTTATTGTTTTTTCCCAGGATTACGGAGTTGAGAAACCAGACCAGAGATTTTTTGAAATCGCCCTTGAGAAAGCTGGATGCTCACATAACGAGCTTCTCCATGTCGGCGATTCACTCAAGGATGATGTATACGGAGCAAAAAATGCCGGAATAAAGTCGGTTTGGCTAAATCGTGACAATAAGGAGATTGACAATTCCATCAAACCAGAATACGAAATCACAAACTTAAGAAAACTACAAGCTACAATAGAGAATATCCAAAAGAAATGAAAAACAGCTGCTTTTGGCAGTGGGATTTTTGTAGATTTTTTTAAATTTTTGCTGGACAAACTGGCTTGTTTGGCATATCATGCTTTGTTCAGAATGTAATTATGTTACATAAGTGTTTGATAGAAAGGCGTTTGTAATGGCACATAAAAAAGGACAAGGCTCTTCGAGAAACGGTAGAGACAGCAACCCGCAGTACCGCGGAGTGAAAATTTACGGCGGTCAGAAGGCAAAAGCAGGAGCTATTATCATTCGCCAGTGCGGAACCAAGTGGCATCCCGGCTTTAACGTAGGCATGGGCAAAGACTACACACTTTTCGCGGTAAAAGAAGGCGTCGTGCGTTTCAAAGGCAAAAAAGTACACATCGATATATAACACCGATAACAAATCACACCCAATTCCGATTGTTATCCATGCCATCATCATTTCGAGCTTGGGCTTGGGGTGCATCCGCAGGTGAGTGGGGAAATCTGTGTTTCAATAAATATCTCCACCTCAGCCAGAATGTGTCCGGCCTTCGGTGGAGATTACAGTATCATAAAATTTAATCACAATCATTATTAACCAGCGACAATAGCTTTTGCCGCGGCAGTTATTGTTTCAACGCTTGGAATACTGGCAAGTTCCAAAGGCTCACTCATTGGCGGCGGAACGTCAGCACCTGCCAAATTCACCGGCATTGCATCAAGATAGTCAAAGCCTTTGCTGCCATCGCTGAATTTGTATTCCATAACCTGTGCGGCAATTTCTCGTCCCATCCCGCACTGGCAGAATCCTTCGCTGGCCGTGATTAGTTTGCCGGTTTTGCGAACCGATTCAGCGACCGTGTCAATGTCCATCGGCTTAAGCGTCCGCAGATCGATGACCTCGGTGTCGATTCCATCAGCGGCAAGTTTCTCAGCCGCTTCGACCGCGAACATCGCCATCCTGCTGTAACTTACGATTGTTACATCATTGCCGGCCCGTTTAATATCCGCCTTGCCGAGAGGAATAATATATTCTTCGCTGGGCACCGCACCGGCCTGGCCATAAGTTGCCTTGTGCTCAATAAACACTACCGGGTTATCACTGCGAATTGCCGCCTTGAGCAGGCCTTTGGCGTCATAAGGCGTTGAAGGCATTACAACATAAAGCCCCGGCACATTCACCAGCCATGACTCTAATGATTTCGAATGATGCGCCGCGATACATCTGCCGACGCCGCCCTCGGTTCGCAGCACCATCGGCACCTTAGCATG
>CAZOPG010000012.1:0-14061 GCA_964581585.1 uncultured Planctomycetaceae bacterium
CATAACAAGTATATCGTTTTTTTTTCGTGTACCATTTATGGCGGTTGAGCCTGTCGAAATCATCGTTATCGACAATGGTATATTTGCCTTTGGTGAGCTGGATTTTCCTGAACGCGTATCCATATCGAAGCCGACGATAGAAAAGTAGCAGCACGACACGTACGCGTGCAATGGGCAGGGAAATTTTAATGTTGGTGTTGATGAATTCCATAACTGATGTTTAATAACCCCAAAAAAAGCTGGCAGGATACCCCTGGCGGCCAAAGGAAAGAAAATGTAATGAAAGCAAGTAAAGCTTCGCAGTGACAGAAGGGAAAGACTATGACTGTTTAATTTCCGTAACAATTTTGCGGGTCTGGAGCGATTGATTCTGCTGGGCGGATTTGAAAATTTCGCTTATTTGGTTATCCTGTTTCTTGAGAATCTCATTGCCGGTTACGATTTCGCGTAGTGCATTTGATTTGGCGCGGGTCTGTTTGAGAAAAGCTGCGAATTTTATTCCATATACTCCGCCAAACAGGCCGGCAACGGCGATTCCTAATTCCAAAACATTATCGGCGATGTCCCAACTGTCGGGCCGCAGTGCCGCTTGGCTAAGGGCGGAATTGGCTATCGTCCAGCTGGATTGTGAGAGAATATCGTCAATACTGTCAGCCTGTGGAATCTGTTCCGGCAATCCGTAATATGATAGAAATGCTTTGCTCTGCAAAGAGCTGAGCGAAGTCAGTTGCTGCAGTTGCTCTGAGGCCTGTTGGGTTTTGGCTACTTCTGAGGCCATTTGTGTGGTACGGCTGTGCAGCCAGGCGTTTTGTTTTTGCGGCTCGCTCGGCGCGAAACGGATATTGCCGCAGCCTGCCAAAAAAACTATTGCGATAATCAATACTGAACTGAAACATTTTTTCACTGCTGTCATAATTTTCCTCTCTTGTAAAAAGTTTTAGTAATTGTTTGTAAGTTCGAGATTGCTTCGCTGCGCTTGCAATGACAGGGGGGGGAAGAAAATATTTACTCTAATCTTTTATTGTTTTTTCGACAGCGATCAAGCGATATTCAAAACATATATTGGCCTTGTCCAAAAGCTCTATCCTTTTCTGGAACTGCTGCTGTGTTTGTATCAGTCTTGTCATATCGTGCTGCAGAATGGTCAATTGTTTCTGCAGTTTTACCCATGTGCCGATAATCAACATCGCCAGAAACAACAGCTGAACTATTATTGACAGGTTTATCTGTTTGTTGAAAATCCAGCGTTGTCGGTTATTATTGTTCTGCGTCATTTTTTACACCGGTGCATAAAATACATTTTTGTCTGCCACCCTGAACATAATCGCATATGAATTTGCGGCCAATGTGCCTTGGTTCAGAAAGGATTCAGCGACGTTAACCGCCTGAGTCTGCTCTCCCATTACAGTAGGCGTTGCTCCTGCATCGCATATTTCCACTATGCGAACGTTATAGACATTGTAGTTATCTTTGCTGATGACCTTGATAACCCAGCCTGCCGCTCTTCCGCCGGGCGAAGTTACGAAAGATGTTTCTTTATTCATATCAGAACTTTGACGCCCCAGTCGGTTCAATAGCTGCTGGGTTGCTGAATTGTTAATCGTCATGTTTGTTTACCTTCTCTTTTTGATAATTTCCAGAAAAGTTTGCTGTCTGGCGAAATCCATTTTTATCTTTTCGATATAACATGTGCTTTGCGAATCATATTTAATGCCGAGAATATCTTTACTGTCGGGGCCTGTTGTTATCTTGTCGCCGATACTAAAACCTGTGGTCAGCACTGATGTGCCTATCTGGAAGGTTTCTATGGTTTGAGTGGAGTTTTCTGCCATGGCTCTGGCATATTCTACTATTGTTTCGGTATCATCTGCCTGGTCCGGATCGCCAAAATGTTCGTCATCACAGTTATAGTAAATGCTTTTCGATGAGACCTTACGATATTTGAATTGACGGGGCAATACGATTACGTTGTCAATGATTTCTGCTGTTGAGTTAATAGGGCCGGTAGAAAAGCTGGCGTTTATTCGTTCATCTGAGACAACCGATGCCGTTATTCTGAATTTCAGATAACCTTTGAGGATTGCGAACCAGACCTCTGCGTCAAACTGTTCGCCGCTGAGCCAGACTCCGCATTCATCCAGCAGCACATCAAAGGGACGGAAATATGGCCACCAATGCGTGCCGTTTGTATATGAAACCTCAAGAAAATATCCAAGAGCTGAGCCATCCGCGTCGGTAGTTAATGCTGGCAGGAAACGTCTGGGTTTTTGTATATAAGCGGTGTTTTCAAAGATGTCCGAAAAATCAAACGCTGGGCCCTGATTGTACGGGCTGGAGGTGTAAGAGCCAGCTTCGTTCAAAGCCCATTTGCGGTAGACATTGCGAACCTGGTTGAAATTTTCGTTCGTAACGGGCGAGAATTCTTCATAATTAGTCTCTTCCAAAGCTGGATCCCAGGCCTGGACAAGGTCAAATGTTGCTTCATATTTTTTGAAATCACCCTGTACAATAAAACGGTTTGTAACTGGCGGAGAATTTTTGCAGCTGTTCAGTTGGGCCACGTTTGTTTTTGATATACTGAGTTGGTTCCCGTCGAATTGACAGTTCAATTCCGCTGTTGGGCCGGTGCCGAGTTGGAAGAAAACAATGGCGTTGGTTGGGCCTGTCTGGGCGAGGCGTGGGAGGAATTTAAATTGCAGGCCCGCTTTGTTACAACACCTGGTGAGCGCATCTATCAGATTCAGGCCTGTTACATCAATATCACAAATAGATTGGTTATTTGTCTGCCCCTGCAGTTGCTCCAGGGATGGTATTTGAAGAATATTCTGTGGAACGTATTCGTTAAGCAGATAGAAGATAGCGTCTTCGCAACTGAAAGGTTTTGCAGATGTCTCATCGGCGGCAAAGACGGTGTAAGTGTTGCCATTGTAATTAGCCGTTTGCGCCGAAGCGTTAGCGTCTCGGTCAGGGTTAAAAATGGTTTCGGTTCCCGGGAGAAATACGGTATTGCTGCCGGACAAAACGCGTCTGCCATATACCGTGATTCGTTTTAGTCTTGCTGAAAGGTCTTTTGCAATAACTTCAACAGTTTTTGTGTTGTCTGAGAAATCTGAATTAATGGTCTCAATGTGTCCTTCGAATAAAGGCAACTGTTGCGGCTGATTTGTCCCAGTGCCATTATCAAAGACCTGGTAAATGCGTATAGTTTTGCCTGTTTGGATATGTTCATCATCGGCACAATGGTAGATGAGCTTTGCGCAGGAGAAATCAGGATTTGCGGCCATGGAGATTTGGACAACTGTCAAAAACGGGCACAACTGGCCATCAAGCGATACTGATACGTTCGATGCTGGTATCGCCAATTGGTTTTGTTGCGGCTGAAAAAAGTCTATTCTATTGGACATTGCAGAGAGTTCCAAAGCTTAGTGTATGCGATTAAATAATTGTGGTTTGCAGGATATCGGCAGAGTCTGGCTGCTGTTTATTAAGCTGAATCATAATCTCATTGAACCAATTATCTTCCATACCATCGGAGGCAATTGCTCTTATACAAAATTTGTTATTATCATTTGCCAGAGTATCAGTGGTGTATTCATAAAATTTTCTGCCGACATAATTGATTTCTGTAATGGTATTTTCATAATCAATAGTTCCTGATCCGTTGTCAGAATAAATTTTAAATTTTGTTATTTGCTTGGCCTGATTGATTGGCCAGTAGAACCAGGTGAGCTGAACTTTATTAGTTTCGATCTGCTCAGATTTTACGCTGAAGATTTTATTTGTCGCCGGCTGGGTCAAATCTCCATTTGCGTCAAAGCTGGCTCTGATGGCTGCTGAAAGTGTGTGTTCCTCATCTCCATAGCAGTTTGTACGCCTGATAATATAAACGTAATAAGAAGAACTGTTGTGCTCAGTTATACCCGGCACGGTGATATTGTTATCGTCAATATCTGCAACTGCGACAATCGTTTCAAAGTCAACAGTGTCGGCGTTTTGGCTGCGATAGAGATTTTGTGTTCCCGCTGGTCTGGCCCAGAAATCTCCGCTGGTCAGGCCCATGCAGAGTTTGAAGCCGTTAGCTGAATCACCTTCAAATAAACTGTCAAAAAATTTTGATTCCATTAGGCAGTTCCCGGCTCTCTATCCACTTCGCTTGAGCCATCAGTTATATCGAGTTTAAGAATAGTATTGTCGGAGGCATCTTTGATTTCCATATCGCCGGTGGTTTTGTTTTGGCTCATTTTATTTACCAGCCTACTCAAAGCATAAAAATCCAGACGAACTTCAACCGGGATATATCTTTCAGAATATTGCAAGCCGTTGTCGCCGTCCTTGTCCGCATCTATGACGCCGACAAGATCACCTGCGTCAAATGGAGCGGTTCCATAAGCTGTACTGAACTTATACCAGCCGCCGCCAATTTCACTTATTGCAGGTGCTGAGCCTGATTTGTCCGTACCATCTAAAAGCTTAAGGCTCTCAAATTCCATCTCTGCCGCTGCACCTGTAAGCGGGGATCCACTATTGGCCACAAAAAACGGTATCTGAATTGCTGTATTTGCCATTATCGAAAACTCCTAATTTCTGATTATTGAAAGCCTGCCCGGATTAAAAGGTTTGCCAGCAGAGAATTGCTGCGGGACATATATAGCACCCATTGGCGTAAAATTGCCATTAATATCCGGCTTACCTCCGCGAAGAACATTTGGGTTGCGAGGCGTAAAATCTCCATTTGCAGCGTCAACAAAATCCGGGTCAGATGATACTCCGTGTGCCTCACTGTTACCTGAATAGCAGTTGTAATCATTATAGATATTTCTACCTGAATCATCATTTATCGGAGTAGTAACACCTTGTATAATGTTGTTATATATAGTCGCCGAGATTGCATTACTGCTCAGATAAATACCGTTGTCCGAACCAGATGAATAAATCGAATTGTTTGCTATAAAAATAGAGTTAAGATCGTGGCGTATCACAGATGTTGCATCATTATCAATAATAAATGTACAGCCAGTAATAACTGAGCTACCACCACTGAAAATACATTGGTCAAGAGCACCAGTTGGCTCAAATGTACAATTCGATATAATAGTACCCCACGTCCCCCTATTTACACGAACGGGACCCTTATCGCAGAGAGATTTAGGATTCTTGAAATACGTCCCTGTGAATTTGCAATCGTCAATTAAAAGTCCCATCGGGTCGCAGATGCTTACTCCATAACCGCCGCCATCTAGCCAACAATTTCTTACAACAATTCCACCCATTATGACCGCGTCCGTTGTGTCAATGCAAGAATAAGATTTGCTGGCGTTGTAAGTATTTATAATTTTTATATTCTCAAATACAATGTCATAAAACAACCAAACCTGCAGAGCGTTCCACAAACCGTTATCGCTGTCAATTATAGCCCAACCGTGGGAAGCGTCTTTACAATAATCTCCTTCAAAATCTTGGTCGCCAATCGTCAAATAATAGCCTTTGATTTTTATGTTATTAGCAACGTCAATCGTTATACCGGCAGTCAAAGTATATGTAGAATCCGCTTTTATCCACACCGTATCACCATCAACAGCCACATCAATCGCATCTTGGATACTGTCAGAGGCTTTCGCTTCTGTATCATAAGGAGATGTATCTGAGCCGCTATGACTTACATATACATTAGCCATTATCAACTCCTCCCGCAAAGGCACATTTGTCAGATATTAGGGTTTGATTGGCTTCCATCGCTGGATAATCCTTGCAAAAACGTGGCCTTTGTTTGTAACTATTACAAGTTCCATCTTCATTTAGCATATCACATCTGTACCACTTAACATTATCGAACAACCTGCCTGCTTTCTTATTAGGTAATACCGAAGGCTTTGCAATAGGCTTCCAATGTTCTTTCATAAAGTCAATTTCCCACTGTTGGAAAACAGTATATGACTCAAAGCTAAAAGCCATTGGTATAGTCTCACAACATTTTCCACATTTTTTACACTCTCTCATTATTATCTCTGCTCTCAATACAGTTGGTGTTTTTCGTTTATTAAGCCTCTTCAGTCCATGTTCCGTTCTTGGCTATTGTTGCCCAGTTACCGCTGGCGTCGGCGATCAGGGTAATACATTCGCCGATAGCGTCGGCAACCTTATATTTGTCTGCGGTTGCTCCGCTGTCGTCTTTGATAGCAGCCGTGCCGGGATCGATCCTTAGTTCATAGGCGGCTTGAACGGCAAAACTGAAAATCGTCCCTGCCTCTGCTGATGCAGGCAGCGTGAGAGTAACAGTCCCCGTGGCACCGAGGTTGGTATGTACGCTTCCAGATTCTGAAGCGATCAGCGTGTCGTCGGTGGTATGAGCTTCGAGGACTTTCTTTATACCGCCGGCATTGAAAGGCAGGCAGATATTGTGATAATCTCTGGCATCGGCAATAGAAGTAATGTCTCCGCTGCTGGTTGTAATTATAGCAAGTCGAATGTGCGGTGTTATGGCCATATCCGGAAAGCTGCTGTATTCGTTTGTAACCAAAGTGCCGGATGAATCGAGATAGATGTATATATTTGCTTTGTCGTCTGCCAGCGTGTTTCCGCTGCTACCGGCATAGCTTACCAGCGTAGTGCCCAGCCAGAACCTGCCGCTTTTTACGCCGATATCCAAATCTCCTTCGTCAAAAACCCTCAGGTCATTGCCTCGTCGGCAGGCAAGAAGCAGGCGATACAAAAGCTTGCGAAAATGCAGATAATATGGTGCTGTCCCGGTAGTAATATATTCAACTCCGGTTTCGCTGTCGCCGGTTATGTTCAAAAGCTCATTGTCAGATGGATAAACTTCAGCCATTATTCAAACTCCTTTGTTTTGGTAAATATTTCAGTCGATTTTTAAGATGAGTTGGTTGATACTTTTGTTGAAAGCACTGATAGATAATTTTTCAGCGGGTTTAGCCGGCGGTATTACAGTCAACTGCTCAGTTTCAGTAGAAGCGTTTTCAACATTGCCTAGGCTGTCGGTAATTTTTACGCCGAACTTGTATTTGCCTGTTTTAAGTTGGCCGCTTTGCCAACTCATAAGGCAGGCGTCGAACCCAAACTTTCCGAAGCCGAAACTGCCCCTGCCAAAACCAATTGAGGCGGAGGCGTCAAAGCCGAAGTCACTTCTGCCGAAACTGCTTAGTCCGAACCCGCTTTTATCCTGCCATCTCGGCCAAAGCTGTATTGGCAGGGGGTTGGCGGAGTTATTATAATCCACATCGCCGCTGCCGTTATTGTGATAGTAATCAGCAGTTGCTCCTACCGGCAGATTATGTGTTTTAGCAAAATCGATTTGTATCCGTCCCAGCTGAGTTGTCGATGAGCTTAACTGGCTGCTCTGGTCGAGATGAGCATTTTCAGCTTCAGTTGCGAACACCTCGATTTTGACAGCGGTTTGTTCAGATGCCGGTATCGGCACTGTCGCTTGGGCCTGTTGGCAATCAACGGTAACGCCGGCAAATCTGCTGTTGACGTATATCTGGTGTAATTTGTCAGTATAGCTTGATCGCCACTTTACAAGAGCTGTGCTGATGTTTTCTACTGTCGTGCCGTCGGCAAAGATACCTGCCGGCATTGCCAAAGCTCTCACATTACTGATGCCGTTACTTAACAAAGTCACCTTTATTCTCCCAGTTGCCTGTAACAGATTTTGTAATTACAGCCCGGTCCTTGCCCGCCGATGTTTTTTTTGGCTGTCTCAAAAGAATTGATTTTCACATTGGCAAAACTGTCGCCGTTATTCCAGGTTAGCGTGTGTGTTTGGCCGTCTATCAGATTGTCAATCGCCTCTATTTTTCTGTCCAGAGCCTGATTGCTAACCGCTCTCAATGTGCCTGACTGTGTAATTTCTCTTTGCCTTTTGCCAAGGTCGATATTTATAACTCCGTCAAGGCCTGCGACAGATCGGCTGATATAATCTCTTTTCCAGCTTTTAACAGTCAACTCTGCTGGTGTATCATCGAAATAAACAGTTTCATCCAGATTTGCTTTCATTTTTTAATCCCGCATCAATCTTGCACTTGCACCGCTGTTAGTTTTATCAGTAACGCCGTCAGAGCCGAGGTCAATATTGACTCTGCATCTCTCCCTGGCTTTTTCAAACCGCTTTTGGTAATGCATACTTTTCTTCCAGAAGTTTTCCTCATTATCATCCGCTCCGCCGGCAAGCATCGCGTAAATCGCCGCCAACGTCGCATATACCGACCCCTGCCTGAGGACAGCAGTATCGAGAATATCATCAACATCGTAATCACTGTCTGCCAGACCCGGGGCAAGACCAAAATATTGACTAAGCTGAAAGAGCACTTCGTTGCTCTGTGGCTGATATGTGCAGATGTGATATGTAACGCTGCTTGCTGCTGGTGGAGCAATTGCATCATCTTCGCTGTCTGTGCGAAGAACTGACACGGTCAATTGTGTCGCTGAATCTACGGAAACTATTTCATAGGCGCCGTCGATGGTTCCATCAGTGGTTTGCAGATAGATGACACAACCGGCTGCGACCTGGGCGTTGCTAAAGTTAGCGCCGCTGTCAGTAAGAGTTGTCCCTGCCACAACAGCTGCTGTTCCAGAAATCAAAACCTGTCCGGGCAAATGCAAATCGCCGAAAAGTGCCGGTTCAAACCGCAGAATGTCAACATCATTTGAAAAAGCGTTCATATTGTCTCCTGAATTTTGTTATCGCGGCCCGGCCAGGCAAACTAACTTTATGAGGTGTAACTGCTTTTAGCACCTTGTGCCGGGCCACGATAACGAGGTAGAATTAACTGGTGGCCAGATTCTTTATCAGGCCGTGAGCTGCTTGGTTTTTCATTTCGAGTGTGTACTCGCCGATAAGCTGGCCGCACTCATAATCACCGCTGCTGGACAAAGGCTTGAAGTGGAAACTTCGTCCTGCCAGAGGAAGAACATTTATGCGGGACGAATCCAGCAGAAGTGCCGTATCCTGAGGCATCCAGCGACTGGCGATGATTCTGCATACGCCGAAGTCGCTCTCATAAATGCTGACCATGTCAGTGTAAGTTTTGTCAGTTGGGCCAAAACTTCTGGCCGAACTGAGGAAGGTGTTGACGGCACGCTTCTGGAATCCGCCGACAATGATAAGGTCCACATTTCCGCCGCTGTTTTCCCAGATTTGGCGAAGCACATAATTTATCTTGGCTTCGTCAAGGCTGGTACCTGATGGAAAACCTGAATCTCCAGTTGCGTAGGCGTGTGTGGAAACGTGCGGGATAATTCCCTTCATTGTTCTGCGGACCGTGCCTGAGCCCTGTGGATTTGCCGCTGGCTGGCCGCCATTGATGACAGTGTTCTCAAGGTCGCGGATAAGCTCTCTTAGACGTTCCTGTTTCTGGTAGTCCATCTCATCAGCCAGTCCCAGATGACTTGCGGCAACATTGGTGCCGCTGACTTCCACAGAGCCGGTGAATATCTGGGTGTAGTTGCCAGTGCGTGTTCTGCTGGTGAACCGCGGGGTTGGTTTGTCGCCGCCTTCCAGGGCAGCGTTGCCGAGAATATTGATTACTTTGTTGTCTGCCAAATTTTCAGGCGTAGTGCCGGCATAACCTCGGACAACGGTCAGCGTGTTGGTGCTTATCGCTGTAACCAGCATTAGTTCGCTGGAACTTTCCACCTGAATCTGGTCGCCGACTCTGAACCTGTCGCCGTTATCAACGATAAAGTCAGTATCTGCCGCTGGGTCAGAATAGGTGCTGTCATTGATAGCGTCTTTATTTGGTGCCAGGGTATCTTCCAGCCATTCGTGATGTGTGCTCATCGCCTCCCGCATTGGGTCTCCCAGTGCGTCCAGCAGGGGCGTTTCATAAGGCGAGATAATGCCGATAAGATCAGATACGTCCTCGGCCAATTCGGGCAGAGTTGTGCCCGCTGAATATGTTGCTTTGCCTGTATAAGCCATTGTTATTTCCTTTCATTTTAGGTGTCACTGCGAACCCGAAGGGTGTGGCAGTCTTGACGCTGCAAACATTTAATTTTTTACGAATGGCCAAGATTGCTTCGCTTCACTCGCAATGACGATTTTAGATAAAATTTCTTCTTAATTTGAGGTACTCTTGCAGGTCTGCTCTTGATCCTGTTTTGGAAGCTTTTTTGGCTGCTCGCTGGATAACGCCGGTAGCTGAGGGCATCTTCTCTCGCGTGCCTGCTGTTTTCGGCGCCGCGGCAATATCTCCGTGGTTGTTCTCAGCGAACAGGTAAGCCTTTTCTTTCCGGAGCAGACTGATAACCGTAGCGGCATCTGCTGTTGGTTCTTTTTCAAGTCTGGCTTTGACCAGTAGAGCGGCTGTCTCAATATCTGTCGCTCCTGCCGATATCAGTTCAGAGCTAAGTTGTTGCTCGGTCTGTATCAGCTGCAGTTGGTTGTTAAGCTGACTGATTGTTGTCTGGCTTTGAGCCAGTTCTTCTTCCAGCATCACCGTTTTCTGCTCAGCACTCTGTGCTCTTTTACGGTATCGAATTGATTCTACGACCGGCACCAGTTTTTTCTGCTGGTCCGCTTGCTCTTCTGAGCTGCTGAGATTTTCGTTCTCAATCTGGTTCATTAAATTCTCCATAACTCATTGTTTTTATTCATATCCAAGTTCTTTCAGTACCTGTTGTTTGTCCAGGCCCAGCTCAGCTTTTAGCTTGGCTTCCTGAAGTTTTTCCATCGTGTTTTCCGGCAGCGGACTTGGGAACAGCACGTCAAAGTTTCTATCCTGCGAGTCGGTCTGATATATCCCGGCTGTATCAAGAAGTTTCAAAACCATCTGCGCAATTTTTTTGAGTCCTTCGCCGTAGGCATTTTGTTTTCTTTCTGTCTTGGCCAGCATACCCATCAGAGTCATCCGCAGTGCGACAGCGGAAGATAGATTGCCGATCTTGCCCTTGAGTACACCGGCCACTACGGGCGTTACTCCGCTGGTTTTGTCCATTGCCTCCCTGATTTCCGTTATGTGCATATCCTCGCTGGGCGTTGCTGTATCACCGCCGAAAGCTTCAATGCTGGCTTCCGGATTGTCTGTGCACCACATTCTGCCCGGCGCTACAGCTCGGTTTTCAATGCCCTCTATCCCCTTTGCCAGATACATCTTGAAAGCCTGAAAAGTGATCCTGCTTGCCCGGTCGCTTAGACGTGTATTCAATTCGTCCTGCAGTGGTATTAAAGGCTCAACATCGCTGAGGCCTTCGTAGTAATAAGGCTGAGCGATATTTTGAATGTGAACCACCGGCATCTGTCCGAGAATATTGGGGCCCTGTGCGATGAGATTTTTGTTTTCATATTGCTGCCACATATCAGGGCCGATGATTTCTGTGATGGAGACAGTCTCTCTGTTGGCGCTGCTGTCACTACCGCTGAGCAGTCTTGTCAGGAAATTGCCCTGAATTGCCACCGAGTTTTTCTGCCTGATGAAATGCTGAACGTAATAGCTGATTTTTTTGCAGTCTTTTTCGTCAAGGACAGGCAGTGCTCTTTGCGCCTCTATGAGTTCCAGCCCGCATCCTGAAGCCAGATCGAGGACCTTGTTGAAAGGTAGTCGGGGTTTGGTCGAAGCCGGGGCTGAATAGGAGGGAGAAAGGTTGTTGAAGTGTTCGTAGATGGATTGATCCGGCCGAATTATGCAGTCGACAAAACCATAGATAGCGCCGAGCACTGCCATATCCTGAAAAAATCGTACTCCGCCGTTAACGGCGAAAACCTGTTTAAGAATTTTTTCTATCTCAGTTCGTTTTGATTCATCGGATGCTTTGCTGACGATGGTAACGCCTTTTCCAAAGAGGAAATCCACCATTGCGTTTATACGCCAGCTTATATCATTCTCAATAACGACCTCTTTCCGCTGAATGTCCGGCACATTTCGTCCGCCAAGCAATCCGCCTGCCAGGTTTCGGGCAATGCCTGTGATTCTGGCGGGCAGGCCGTGTTCCTGACCCTGAATGTAGTTTCGTGACGAGTCGCTGGACAGATTGTCAACGGTGCCGCTGGCGGTGATCTCATACATTTTGTTTTGATAGTATTCCCACAGCCGTCCGAACTGGTTTTCTACATCGACGGCCTGTTCGTCAACAAGCCAGTCAACGAAGTCCTCGCTAATGGAGGCGTCATTAAAATCAGTGAAATCAAAAGCCATAATTTTCCTTCTTTTTTTGTTTTTTAAATATCTATGTCTCTCTACCCTTAGCGAAAACATGCGTGTTTCTGCTGATTTTGAAAAAACTTTTTTTGGGAAAATGACGTAAACCATTGTTAAATAAAGGTGAAAATTTTTTATTTTTTTCAAAAACGCAAGTTTTTGCTTGCGTGTTTTGCGATATATTGATAATAGTTACGATAAGTGTTTAAATGGAAAATTAGATTATTAAGGATGAATGAATGAACTCAAAAGAGCGGATAACAGTTGCGTTAAAAGGCGGGGTGCCTGATCGTGTGCCGGTAAGTTTGGGACTCAGTGAAATGGTGCCGGTCAGATACTTTGGCGATGATTACATATCTTTTTTCTGGAAAGACAAGGTTCCCCTGTGGAAGGCGCGTGTTGAAACTGAATTTGACCGGTTTGGGGCCGATAGTTTCATTCACTTGGCTGAAGGGCCCTCACCAGATGATCCGCCGATGGAAATATGTAATGTAAAAGAAACATCAGACGACGTAACTTATACAGAAGTAGTTCACACCTCTAAAGGCGACCTTTGCTCTGATCGTATTATCAGACGCAGTTCTCCGCTAAGCAATCTGACACATCATGTAAAAGACCCCCAAGCTGATTGCGACAAGGTGTTGGAGTTGTTGAAGAACCCTCAGAACAAGGACCTCGAAGGGATAAAACATGCCTATAAAGAGATTGGCAATCGCGCTCATGCCGGTTACTGGATTTGTTCACCTACCGACTGGTGGGGCGGTATGCGAGGCATGCAGAATATGATCATGGACTTTATTGATCGCCCGGCTTTGGTGGATAAGATTTTTCAAGCTTATACTGAATATGCCGTGGCTTTGACAAAATATGTTCTTGAGAACACGCCTTTGGATTCTGTAGGCATTGGCGGTTCTTTCACGTCTATGAGCGTTATAAGTCCGCAGCTTTACAGGGCCAATGGTCTTGAATTCGGCAAAGCTATCTGCAAGGTTTCTCACGAACAAGGCAGGGCGGTACAATATCACATGTGTGGGAAATCTCGTAAGGCACTTGAGATAACAGCTGAGATGGGTGTGGATGGATTTGATGCCCTGGAGTGTCCGCCTACCGGCGATGTTGATCTGGCTGAAGTTAAAAAGACGTTCGGTGGCAAAATTTCTTTGAGAGGCAATGTCAATTCTATTACTGTAATGCTTCACGGTGGGCCTAAGGATGTCGAAAAAGATGTCCTGCGTTGTATGGACGCCGCTAAAGAAGGTGGAGGTTTCATTTTAGGCGTAGGCGACCAGACGCCTTATGACACCACTGAAGAGAATCTTTTTGCATTTGTAGAAGCCGGGAAAAAATACGGAATATATGAGTAAAATAAGATTGGTCTTATATTTCAAGCTGTTGCGGGCGCCGTTTTTCACGGCGTCGGTTGTGCCGGTACTGGTGGGAACCTCGCTGGCTTATGCTGTTAGTGATGTTTTCAATCTGCCGATATTTGTCCTTGCCCTGTTTGGGACGATGGCGCTGCACGGCGGTGCTAACATTGCCAATGATTATTTCGACCACAAGAGCGGCAACGACTGGGTCAATGAGAACACGACCCCATTTTCCGGCGGCAGCAGACTCATTCAAAACAAACAACTTAGTCCAGCTTCAGTTCTTACAGCATCTTGGGTTTGTTTATTAGTTGGAGTTATTTTAGGGATTGGTTTATTGATAATAACAAAAAGCATCTTTGTATTGATACTTGGCGCAATAGGACTGCTTGGCGGATATTTCTATACCGCAACGCCAATAAAGCTGGGCTATCGTACAGCAGGAGAACTGACCATAGCGTTTTTGTTTGGCCTGCTGCCTGTTTACGGCGCTTATTATGTTCAGACAATGCAGTTTGATTTTGTCCCTGTTGTGCCAGGCCTGA
>CAZOPG010000013.1:0-14005 GCA_964581585.1 uncultured Planctomycetaceae bacterium
AAGCGGGCTGATAAAAACAGCGAAGCGTTGCGCTTCAAATTAAAATTCAAGTTGTCTATCTCGGCCAGCTTTTGTTTTATTAGCTCAGCACAGCTGCGACCGGCATTTTCCATTAAAACAACGCCTGGCACCAAAGCGGTGTTTATAGCCCAGCTGTCAAAGCCGCGAACCTGATTTCTGGTCATTACAATATCTGATTGTGGCGAATATTTGTGCATGACAATGAATTATACACAGCAATCTCCGAAAGGGCAATTGACTGTTACGGATTTATTGGTACTATGGATGTATGCATATACTACTAACAAATGACGATGGCATTTTTGCGCCGGGGATAGCGGCGGTTTATAAGGAATTGGTCAAATTAGGCGATGTTACTGTCGTGGCACCGGCCAGCGTGATGAGCGGAGCTGGGCACAGTATAACTGTTTATGAGCCTTTAGCGTGTGATGAGGTGGAAATTGCAGGGGCGTTCAGGGGATACAGCGTTCACGGCTCGCCGGCAGATTGCGTCAAGCTGGCACTGATGGAGTTGTGCAAAGAGAAAGTTGACCTCGTTGTCAGCGGGATTAACAGCGGAGCTAATGTCGGGATAAATGTGTACTATTCCGGAACGGTGGCCGCGGCTATGGAAGGGGCCTTCTACAGGACCCCGGCAGTGGCGATGAGTCTGGCCAGACAGGATAACGATAAATTTGATTTCGACAGCGGCTCGCGATACGCCTGTCAGGTGTTGAAAAAACTGCTGCCCTTAGAGCCGGGCTCGGTAACTAATATAAACATTCCGAGGCTCTCTATCTGTGAACCTAAAGGCGTCAAAGTTGTGCCGCAATCAACAAAAGGTTTTAAGGAACATTATATCCGTCAGCAAACCGATGGCGGCAAAGTGGTGTATCAGCTTAACGGCGGCCAGCATCGTGATGTCGATAGCGGCGTTGACACGCTGGCTCTTGTAGAAGGTTTTATTACAGTAACAGCGCTAAGCTTTGATATGACCGATTATGATCAGATGGAAAAGCTTGAGCAGAAAAAGTTGTGATAACACCCCATAGAGTATCGGCTACAGGTTCTCTTTCAATAGTTCCTCGAGTAGCGGTTTAAGTTTTTTTAGAGCGTCTCCGCGATGGGAGATGGCATTTTTTTCCTTTGCTGTGAGTTGAGCGACGGTTTTGTTCAGCCTGGGCAGAAAAAAAATAGGGTCATAGCCAAAGCCGTTTTGGCCAATTTCCTTTTCCGTGATAATCCCCTCGACTGTGCCTTCTGTTTCAATTAAAACTTTTTCCGCATTTGCCAGACACAAAGAACAGACAAACCTTGCGCCTCGCTTTTGTTCGGGTATCCCTTCGAGCAGATTGAGAACCTTTGCCATGTTCTCATGGTCGAGAAGCTGCCTGTCGGAGATTTTCCGGCCGGAAAATCTCGCCGACATCACGCCTGGATCGCCTCCGAGTGCATCCACAACCAATCCGGAATCGTCGGCGATTGTCCACAAGCCGCTCTGTTCAGCATAGCCTAGAGCTTTTTTTTGTGCGTTTTCCGCAAAGGTCTTGCCGTCCTCTTGGACTTCCCTGATATTGGCTAGAGCGGAAAGATTTATAAACTCTACTCGGCCCTCAAGCATAGCGATGAGCTCCGCTAACTTGCCGGGGTTTGTTGTAGCCACGAGAATTTTCATTCAGTCATCAGTTTTTTTAGTAGTGCCCGCTGGAAGTGCAGACGGTTTTCTGCTTGGTCGAATATTATGGAATTTTCCGACTCAACGACATCATCGGTTATCTCAAGGCCGCGATAAGCTGGCAAACAGTGCATAACCTTGGCAGCTTCCGGAGCTAAGGCGAGCAGTTGCGAATTTATCTGAAAGTCCTTGAAATCAGCAATACGTTTTTGTTTTTCCTCTTCCTGCCCCATACTCGTCCATGTGTCGGTATAGATTATATCAGCATCAGCGACAGCCTCAGCGGGGTTGTTTGTTGTTGTTACATTTTCTTCGTCGAGTTCATATCTGGCCGGAGCAGCTACAATGAATACCATTCCAAGTTTTGTGCAAGCGAAGGCAAGAGAGCGTGCAACATTGTTGCCGTCTCCGATGTAAGCGATTTTTTTGCCCTCGAGCCGTCCGCAATGTTCCTGTATCGTGAGCATATCAGCCATAGCCTGGCAAGGATGGGACCAGTCGGTAAGGGCGTTGATCACAGGAATATCGGAATAGTCGGCCAACTCGGCTACTGTCTGGTGAGCGAATGTTCTGGCCATTATGCCGTCAGCATACCTGCTCAGTACCCGTCCTATATCCTTTATTGGCTCACGTTTGCCAATGCCACCGATATCTTCAGGCTTGACGTAAATTGAAGAACCGCCCAGGTTCGTCATTGCTATTTGAAAGCTCATCCGCGTCCGAAGGCTGGGCTTTTCAAACAGCATTACAAGCGTTTTTCCAGCCAGACATAAATCACGACCGCCATTCTTATAAAGCTTTTTCAGCGAGGCGCTCAATTCAAGTAACTCTGTCAGTTCCTGGGTTGAATAATTTTTTATTGATAGAAAGTTTTTCATAATTAACTCAACTCGCTCAAAACGCCATCAAGTATTTCGACGGCTTTATCAATTTCATTTTCCGTAACTATCATTGCCGGCATAAACCTTAGAACATTTTCCTGCGTGCAGTTTATCCTAAGCCCTTTTTCCAGACACTTGCTCACAATATCGGCACCAGCCTGGTTCAACTGAATACCAATCATCAGTCCTTTGCCGCGAACGTGATCGATAATGCTGTGTTTCTGTTTCAATTGTTCAAGTTTCTCTGTGGTGTACTTGCCCATTTTGTCGGCGTTTTCGAGAAGATTATCCTCTTCGATGGCCTCGACAACCGCTATCGCCGCGGCACATGCCAACGGGTTGCCACCAAAAGTAGAGGCGTGCGTGCCGGGGACGAAAGATTCGGCAACATCAGATTTGGCCATTATCGCGCCGATAGATACTCCGCCGCCCAGTGCCTTTGCCAGCGATATAATGTCCGGCTCAACATCGTAATGCTGATAGCCGAACCACTTGCCGGTTCTACCCATGCCGGTCTGGACCTCATCGAGGATCATAACCGCGCCATTTTCATCGCAAAGCTGGCGAATGGTCTGCATGTATTCTGCGCACGCGATATTTATGCCGCCCTCACCTTGAATAGGCTCGATCATTACCGCGGCCACTTCATCCGTGAACGCTTTTTTCAGAGCTTCGATATCGTTGAAAGGCACATAAGTGAAGCCAGGCAGCATCGGCAAAAAGCCCTTGTGCTTACTCGGCTGAGCAGTGGCAGTTACAGTGGCAAAAGTCCTGCCGTGAAAGCTGCCCAGAGCCGTGATGAATTTGTACTTACCCTCGGCGGTGTGTATTCTTGCCAGCTTCATCGCCGCCTCATTTGCTTCGGCGCCGCTGTTGCAGAAGAAACTCTTGCCGCCAAAAGCTCGCTCGCTAAGTAATTGAGCGATTTGTCCCTGCTGCTCCATATAGAAAGTGTTGTCCATATGCAGCAGTTTCTGGGCTTGTGCCTGAATTGCCTGAACGACTTTCGGATGGCAGTGCCCTATACCGCTGACGGCCCAGCCTGGAAACATATCCAGAATTTCATTGCCGTCGGCGTCATAAATATAGCAGCCATCGCCTTTGACGATCACCCTCGGCAAGCGGCCATAGTTGGCAATAACATATTTATCAAATTGTTCGATTGTTTCTTTAGTACCCATAATTTTACTTTCTGTTATTTGACTATTTGTGTTCCAATTCCCTGGTCCGTATATATTTCCAGCAGAAGAGAATGCTGGATTCTTCCGTCGATAATATGTGCCTTTGACACGCCACCATCGAGAGCCCGAATGCACGCTTCAACTTTCGGCATCATCCCTTCGGTTATCGTTCCGTCTTCGATCAGTTCTTTTATTTGTTCCTCATTGATACTGGATATCCAGCTGTCCGGGTCTTTGACGTCTGAGCGTATGCCGTGCGTATCGCTGACGGAGACAAATTTTTCCGCCTTGATTTCGCCTGCGACCTTACCGGCGGCGCTGTCAGCGTTGACGTTTAATTTCCCGCCAGCCTTGTCCAATGCTACCGGCGCTATGACCGGAATCGTTCCGTTTGCGCACAGCGTTTTGAGCAGTTCCGCATTGACGTTGGTAACAGTTCCGACAAATCCGAGATCGATCTTGCGTCCGTCCTGGCCGGGCAATCTCAACCGCTCGGCGCCGAGTACGCAACTGCTCATCGAATGCAGACCCATAGCCTCGCAGCCAAGCTCATTTATTATTTGGCAAAGGCTGGCGTTAACCTGGCGGACGAGTGTATGTTCAACTATCGCCAGTGTCCGCTCGTCGGTATATCTGCGTCCGTGTACCCATTGCGGCTCAAGGCCCGCTTGGCTCATCGCCCGGGTGATGGCTTTTCCACCGCCGTGAACGATAACCGGACGAATGCCCACCGTGGCCATAAAGACAACGTCGGTCAGCAGCTTTTTTTGGAGTTCCACATCGTCGAGAATACTGCCTCCGAGCTTAACGAGTACGGTTTTATCCCTGAAAAGGCGGATATACTCCATCGCTTCAATCAGTGCGTTAGCTTTTTTTATCGCTTGTTCCATATCTGAACTCCAGTTTTGGCGAAAAGCCAAACGCTTAATTATATATTGTCAACCTTTGCGGTCAAGTGAAATAAGGCCTATAACTGTAAAAAACAGTTTCTCATTGGCCTCGGCAGCAGTAGAATAAGGCGATGCCCAAAAAGCTTAGACAACCATTTATCCTCGCCTCAGCCTCGCCGAGAAGACGCGATCTGTTGGCCGAGGCCAACTACGATTTTGAGGTGATAGTCTCCGATGTTGATGAGTCAGCTTTTAATAGTTGTCAAAACTGTCCACAGGAATATGCGAAAAAACTCGCGATGGCAAAGGCTAAAGATGTGGCAAAAAAATATCCGGCCAGGATCGTCGTAGGGGCTGATACCATCGCCGATTTTGACGGCGAAATTATCGGCAAGGCAAATACGCATGTCCACGCCAAGGAAATCACAAACAAACTGTTCAGCAAGCCTCACAAAGTCATAACCGCCATAGCGATAGTCTGTCTTGCCCGCGAGATAGAAATTGTCGAAACAGATACCACCGTTGTCTATCCGAAAAAGTTGACTGCTGAGCAAATCTACTCTCATATTAAAAGCGGCAGGTGGAAGGACAAGGCCGGCGCTTACGCCATTCAGGAAAACGCCGACGAGTTTATAGAACGAATCGAAGGAAGCGTTACCAATGTAATGGGCTTTGGAATGGAGTTGTTCGAACGGATGTTCAAACAGCTTTAGACCAATGTCGCAAACTGTTGTTTTATTTCATTGAGGATTAGCTCTTCGGCTTTTTCGAGCGGGCCGGACAGGTTCACGCCAGATGCAACTTTGTGGCCGCCACCGCCAAATTTCTGGGCTATGGCACGAACATCAATGTCGCCTTTACTTCGCAGGGAGCAGCGGAAATCACCATCCTTGAGTTCGACGAACAAAGCGGCTGCTTCGACCGAGGATATCCTCTGGCATTCGTTTACAAACTCTTCAGTATCACGTCCAACGGCACCGGTTTCGTCAAAATCACTTCGCATCAAATGCTGAAACGCAACCTTGCTATCGAGTTGCAGTTCAAGACTTTCAAGCATTTTGCCCAGCAGTTTGAAACGTGCCGGCGAATAGTTCTGGTACATCTTATGATATATTTCGTGTGGCTTGATACCGGCATCGATAAGTTCGGCGGCGTTGCGAAAAACGCGGCCGTCAGCGTTTTGGAATCGAAACCAACCGGTATCAGTGGCAATAGCGACAAAAAGCGCTTCAGCAGTCGGCTCTGTTACCGGCCAGCCCGCGTGCTGAAACAGATCGTATATTATCTGGCCAGTAGCTGCGGCGGTAGTATCGATAATCTCAACGTTGCCTAAGCCGTCTCCTGTAATATGATGGTCAATAACCAGTCTTGGCAGATGGGAAGCCTTTAACCATTCGTCGAGCCCGGGCAATTGCACATAGCTGTTTGTGTCAACGATAATTACCAGATCAAAATTTTCATTCGATAGCTGTTCGATTGTAATATCATTTCCAAGAATCGGTACTGCCGACTCAAACAAAAATCCGTACCAATCGGCTAATGGCGACAGCAGCAGGGGTTGCGATTTTTTGCCAAGTGCGGCCAAGGCATCGCAGATGGCTTTAATCGAACCGCAACCGTCGCCGTCAGGACGAATGTGCGAAGTTACAAGGGCATTGCTCGATTTGTTAATCAGTTCAACAGCTTTCGCGAAATCGTCGGTTTTTGCCATCCTGTGCCTTTCAAAAGTTCAAATTCTATAACTAAACTTCATCTTATATGAATATTTGGCAGAAATCAATGCTGAAAATCTTTGACATTTTTGCGAGATAATGCTATAATTCAAAAAGAGTTACGGTTGAATACAGTGAAATCGGGCAATTTTATTAGCCAAGAAGTTTATTTTAAGCTTCTCGAAATGGATATTTTATCTTACAATATTGAGTTCTGGTACTTTGACGTAGAAAACCGAACTATGAATGACTGAAGGATCGCAATAACAAATGACTCTTACCAAGATGCCGACATTACAAATAGGTAATTTAAAAGCTGAGGTGCCGATTGTCCAGGGAGGAATGGGTGTAGGTATTTCTTTGTCCGGTTTAGCGGTAGCGGTTGCCAATGTCGGCGGCATAGGTGTTATCGCCACCGCGGGTATCGGCCAGTTTGAGCCGGATTGTAATACAAACTTAAGAGCTGCAAACAACCGAGCATTGAAGAACATGATAAGAAAGGTCAAGAGTGATACCAATGGCCTTGTCGGCATAAATATAATGGTTGCTCTTTCGGATTTTGATGGTCTTGTGCAGCGTGCGGTGGATGAGGAGGCAGATATTCTTTTTCTTGGAGCGGGACTGCCGATAAGACTTCCAGAAACTCTGCCGCTGGATGAGTTGGGAAAATTGCACACGAAATTCGTTCCTATTGTATCTTCAGGAAAAGCGGCGAACATCATATTCAGATCGTGGACTAAACAGTTTTCTCACGTTCCCGACGCAGTAGTTGTAGAAGGACCTTTAGCCGGGGGACATCTCGGTTTCAAAAAAGAGAATATCAATGACCCTGACTATGCACTGGAAAAGATATTGCCGAAGGTGCTGGCAGCTGTTAAGCCTTACGAACAAAAATTCGGCAAAAATATTCCTGTGATAGCCGGCGGTGGGATATATACCGGTGCCGACATTTATAAGTTTATGCAGCTAGGTGCCCAGGGAGTACAGATGGGGACACGGTTTGTTGCTACCGAGGAGTGTGATGCCTCTGACGAATTTAAGCAGGCATACTTGAACTGCAAAGAAGAAGATATTACTCTAATTGACAGTCCTGTTGGATTGCCGGGACGGGCTATACAAGGTAAATTTCTTGAGAGGATCGCCGCCGGGGCCAAGCAAACTTTTAAATGCCCATGGAAATGCTTAAGAACCTGTGATTTCAAGAATGTTCCCTATTGCATTGCCGACGCCTTGGGTAATGCTAAAATAGGAAATCTTGATGGCGGATTTGCTTTTGCCGGAGCCAATGCTTACCGGGTTGACAAAATCGTCCCTGTTAAAGAGCTTATTGAAACTCTGGCATCGGAGTATATCCAAAGTAGCATATCTAAAGCAAGTTAATCGCGAGTTTTATCTCGGTCAGAAAAGTCGAAATCTCTGCCAGCATTTTTTGTTTGTTATCCAAGTTTTTCTCGATCATTTTGACCAGATGCGAACCGATTATGACCCCATCTGCACCGGCTTTTGCCAGGTCAACCACATGGGCTTTTTTACTAACGCCAAATCCCACACAAATCGGCACATCGGTAATTGACTTCAATTTTTTGATGAGTGGATTGACCATATCCGATAGGCTGTCTCGGCCGCCGGTTACGCCCAACAGCGAAACAGTGTAGATAAATCCCGTAGTCTTTGAAGCAATAAGCTCAACTCGCTCAGGGTCAGTATTGGGTGTTACCATAAAAACAGTATCAAGCCCCGCATCCGTTGCCGGTGCATAAATCTCATCAGCATCGTCAATACTCAAATCAGCTATCAGTACACTGTTTACGCCTGCATCATGAAAATCGGCAAAGAATTTTTCCGGGCCATATTGATAGACAAGGTTGTAATACATCAGCAGCCCTATGGGGATATCTTTGTATGCCTTTACCTGCCGAATGAATTCGAGCGACTTTGCCACGGTCATTCCCGCTGAGATAGAACGAATGTCGGCCTTTTGGATCGTCGGCCCGTCAGCTATCGGGTCGGAAAACGGTATGCCCAGTTCCAGCACATCGGCTCCGGCATCAATAGCTACCTTTACAACCTCCAGCGAAGTCTCGAAGTCAGGATCGCCTATCACGAAAAAAGGTATCAGAGCGGCGGAGTTATTTAATTCGGAAAAAGTCTCTTTGTAAGTTTTCATTGTCATGTTCCTATTCGACTGGTCTGTGTTTTTCTACGATTCCAACGTCCTTGTCGCCTCTACCCGAAAGATTCACGACCGCAACAGTATCAGCGGCGAGTTTGCCTTTTTGTGAGATCAGATACGCCAGGGCATGAGAGCTTTCCAGAGCGGGAATTATACCTTCATGTTTTGTAAATATATCGAAAGCATCGAGTACCGCTTCATCCTCAACAGCAACGTATTCAGCCCGCTTGTTATCTTTCAACAGGCAGTGTTCCGGCCCGACGCCGGGATAATCGAGCCCGGCTGAGATAGATTCAGTTTCTGATATTTGGCCTTCCTGGTTTTGCAAAAGATACATTTTCGTTCCATGCAAAATGCCAACCGTCCCTGCGACCAGAGGCGCAGCGTGCTGGCCGGTGGCTATACCTCTTCCTGCCGGTTCAACTCCGATGAGCTTAACATCTGTGTCGTCCAGGAAGGCGCTGAATATCCCAATAGCATTACTGCCGCCGCCCACACAGGCGGTTATTATATCGGGTAATTTGCCAACCTGCTCAAGACACTGCCGACGTGCTTCAATGCCGCTGCAGGATTGAAAATGCCTAACGATCATTGGATATGGGTGCGGCCCGCAGGCGGTTCCGAAAAGATAAAAGGTGTCAGTTACATTGGCTGTCCAGTATCGCATCGCGTCGTTTATAGCATCTTTTAGTGTGCCCGTTCCGCCCTCGACGGGAATGACTTCAGCACCGCAAAGTTTCATCTTGTGCACATTTACGCTTTGGCGTTCGACATCGGTTACGCCCATAAATATCTTTGTCTCCATCCCGAACAATGCTCCGATCATCGAAGTGGCCAAGCCATGCTGACCGGCTCCGGTTTCGGCGATAAGTTTTGTTTTGCCCATATACTTGGCGAGCAAACCCTGCCCGACAGTGTTGTTGACCTTGTGGGCGCCACCGTGCAAAAGGTCTTCACGTTTGACATAAACCTCAAAGCCCACGTATTTGCTGAACCGTTTAGCGTGATAAAGCGGACTTGGCCGGCCGGCATAATTGCGGTATAGATCATTAAGATCTTTCTTGAACTGCTCATCATCAGAAAAATGTTCGAAAGCCTTTTCCATCTCTTCCAGTGCTGGAATCAAAACCTCCGGGACATAAAATCCGCCGAAATCTCCAAATCTACCTTTACTTTTCATTTTTCAGGTTCCTAAACCAATCTCAGAATCTATCTTCTCATATTTTCGAACAATATCCGCATTTTTTTATGGTCTTTTTTGCCGGGTTCCGATTCGACTCCGCTACATACATCAATAGCATAAGGCTTGATTTTAGAGGCATCGATGACGTTGTCAGGGTTGATTCCGCCAGCCAAAAATATTTTATATGGAAAAGAGTTGATAACTTTTGCCAGATTTTCCCAGTCGAACTTTTGGCCTGTTCCGCCATATTTTTCGCGATCATAGGCGTCGAACAAAAGTCCATGTACTGAAAAATTTCGAGCATATTCAATATCCGCCGGTCCTTTGACGCGGATAGCTTTCATAATTGAACTGCCAAAAGAATCAAGCGATGCGCAGAAGCCGGGTGTTTCATCGCCGTGAAGTTGTATCCAGTCCAGTTCAACTTCACCGGAGATTCGTTGGATATCCTCAAGACCAGAATTGACGAAAACCCCGGCTACCCCAACAGAGGCCGGCAGACGCATAATTATTTGATGGGCCTTTCGCGGGCCAATATATCGCGGACTTTTGTCATAGAAATTGAACCCGATCAGATCGGCACCCATCGCAACGGCGGCCTCGGCGTCTCTGAGATTAGTAATACCACAAATTTTTACTTTTGCTGAGTTCACCAGCTTAGCCTTTATTTGAAATTTCTATCATTTTCTCCAGGCATTGGACGGCTTTGCCATTATCGATTGATTCCTGTGCCATCTTAAATGCCTCTTTTAAGTCATCAGCCAGGCTCGCAACGACGATAGCCGCGGCGGCGTTGAGCAGTACGATGTCTTTTGCCGCGCCGTTTTCTTTTCCATAAATTACATTCCTGACCGTTTCAGCATTTTGCTGACTGTCACCGCCGGCCATCTGTTCGAGCTTTGCCGCGGCAATGCCGAATTCGGCAGGATCTATTTCATACATACTTATTTTGCCATCCCTAAGCTCGACGACCTTACTAACCGAAGCAGTGCTTATCTCATCAAGCCCGTTACTATGTACGATCATTGCCCGGCTCAAGCCGAGAATCTTAAGCGTCTCGGCAATCTTACAGAGCAGCGACTCCTCGGCAACTCCCATTACCTGAGCATTTGCTCGGGCCGGATTTGCCAGGGGGCCGAGAATATTGAATACCGTCCTGAAGCCTAGAGTTTTGCGAATCGGCTGGACAAATTTCATTGCCGGATGAAACATCGGAGCGAACATAAACCCTATATGGGCCTGTTCAATACATTTGGCTACTGTTTCAGCACCGGGGTCGATTTTAACACCCAACTCTTCGAGTACGTCGGCGGAACCGCATTTGCTGGTAATGCCGCGATTGCCATGCTTGGCAATATTAGCTCCGGCGCCAGCTGCGACAAAAGCCGAGGCGGTCGATATATTGAATGTTTTCACCGCCGCTCCACCCGTGCCGCAGGTGTCGACAAGATTATCAACTTTTGGCTTCACCGCCACGGCATGGTTTCGCAGAGACCGTGCCAGACCCGCCAATTCTGCACTTGTCGGCTCCTTGATTCTCATTGCGGTCAAAAAAGCTGCGATCTGCGACTCAGCAATCTCACCTCCAAATATAGTATCTAACAGTACTTCAGCCTGTTCAACTGATAAATCTTTTCCAGCCAAAAGACTGTTAAGATATTCACTGATGTCGGCCATTATTTTTCTCCTCAATCTGCCTAATTGATAGCAATTTGCAATATATTTTCAATTATCGCCCCACCCGCCGGGGTTAGAATACTCTCCGGATGAAACTGCACGCCGTAAATCGGAAACTCTTTATGCTGTATGCCCATAACTATACCCTCAAACTCGGCGGTAATTTCAAGACAATCCGGCATTTCAACTGCACAAAGACTATGATAACGGCCTACCTGCAGCGGATTTTCGATACCAGCAAACAACCCCTTTTCATTGTGAGTTATCCGTGATCCTTTGCCGTGCATGATTTCAGGAGCGTGATCGACTTTGCCGCCGAAATGTTCAACTATCGACTGGTGTCCCAGGCAAACACCAAAAATCGGCAACTTATCCTTGAAATAGCTTATCGCCTCCAGCGTTACCCCTGCTTTGGCCGGGGTGCCTGGGCCTGGGGAAATCACCAGCAGATCCGGCGAGAAATCGGCAGCAATTTTTTTAAGCTCCTCTATCGGTGTGTCCGCTCGATAAACTTTGCCCAGACACTGACGTTTGCAGAAATCGTCTACCAAATTGTATGTGAACGAATCGAAATTGTCGATGAACAGAACTTTTGCTTCTTTGGTTTTCATTTTTTTATTCTCCACGTATCGCACGCAGACATGACCCTGCCTTGTGCTGAGTCTCTTCGAATTCCGTTTTCGGCACACTGTCATGCACTATTCCAGCACCGGCACGGATATAGGCGATATTATTTTTAACCTGCAGCGAACGTATAGTAATACAACTGTCAAATTGACCATCGACCGTCAGGTACATCACAGCTCCGCCGTAGTAGCCGCGTTTATTTTTTTCGAGCTGGCGAATTATTTTCATCGCCTCAATTTTCGGGGCGCCGGTAAGTGTTCCCATATTCATTGTGGCCAAGTACGCACTTAGAGCATCGAGATCGGCAGCAAGGATACCTTTTACATTGCTGACAAGGTGCATAACCGATTCATATTTTTCCGCCACAAGAAGCTCATCGACTACCCGTGAACCTTCCGCGGCAACACGGGCAATATCATTGCGAGCCAGATCAACCAGCATCATATGTTCGGCCAGTTCTTTTCGGTCCAGCTTCAATTCAGCCTCATATCTGAAATCCGTATCCTCATCGATTTTGCCGTTAACCCTGCCTCTGGGCTTGGTGCCTGCTATCGGCCTTATCTCGACCTGACGGGTACCATTGCCGCTGACTTTAAGATTGAGTTCGGGACTGGCTCCGGTCAGTATCGTGCTCGGCGTATTGAGATAGAACATATATGGTGACGGATTCAGAGCCCGCAGCCTCTTATAAACATCCAACGGCTCATCGGGACAAGGCTCAGTAATTGTTCGGCTCAAAACCACCTGAAAGACATCTCCCTCCACAATATGCTCTTTGGCGGTTCTGACCATCTTTTCGTATTCAGCCTGTGGCGTGTCGGTGTCCGGCCCATCGAGATCCCCTTCGAAGCGGACAGGGTGCGGCATCGATGACTTAGCCATTGCGAAATAATTGTCCAGACACTTCTGGGCCTGTGCGATAATTTCGTCACGGTCGTCATCGGTTATCACAACATTAACCAGCACATAGCCCTGATTAGCTTTGTGATCCATCAGAAAAATATTGTCAGCAAAATAGAGTTCGTAGTCAGGCGTGTTTAATAGATCACTTTTATTTGATGGAAGTTTTTCAAACTGGTCGATAAAATCATAACTCAAAGCTCCGAGCAAACCACAGGTAACACGGAACGGTTTGCCGGCAAGGGTAAAAGCGAAATTCACCGCCCGCAGCACATCCATCTGATTTGTACTCTTGAGCCTTGACTGCTCGTCGGTAACAGCGTCAATCTGTTTTAGCCGTCCTCGGATTTGTTCAGGACCGAAATCGATAGACTCGCAAAAATCAAATCTTTCCGGGACGCACTGGCTAAAATATTTCAACATCCGTTTGCCGGTTTCATCCAGAGCTTTTATCTCAAATTCCAAACCGGTACCAGCCAGATATAACGCTGGGTTAGCCGTCCCAAAGCTAAGTTCCCCGCCTTCTTCGGCGGCAAGATAGTCCGTTGACTCAAACAGACAACTGTTTTTCGCTCGGCCGTAGTCGCTGATTCTGGCAAAAAACTCAACCGGATCGCTGATATTTATAGGCTTTACAATCGGCACTATCTGCCCGGGCTCGGCGGCATATATTTTATCTTTGAATTCGTTCATATTTTTCATTCCGTACATAAAAAAATCGCAACCTGCTTTTTTCCAACAGGTTGCGACTATTCTACCAATCTATTCCAAATATGGCAACAAATCTTGACCTGAAGGCTATGTGCCTTCACGCCACCAGCAATAACTCGACTTTTTGCTCTCGAAACGTACCATAGCCCGCCATTAGACCAAATTCAGGGGATTTTGTCAAGTAAATTTTCCTTTTGGCTGCGAATTGACATAATTTTCTGCCACAAAGACACAAAGACACAAAGATTTCAGCCACGGAGGGCATATTCGGTTTCTGACCAGGCAAAACCCGTTCTACTTAATTTGTGACTTCGCAATGTCAATCACCTCAAAATGATACTCGCCGCGAGGGATCGTTACTGACGCCTTTTCCCCTACCGAGAGCCCAAGAATAG
>CAZOPG010000014.1:0-13918 GCA_964581585.1 uncultured Planctomycetaceae bacterium
GGACTTGCGACATGAGCGTGGCGGCAATACTGAAGTATTTTAGAATCGGTTAACGAGGAAGTCCACAACGACCATTGACACAACCCGTCAATATTCCAGCTTCGCTTATCGCTGAAGTCCTCAAGATATTCGCCTATAACCATTGAAATATCATTTTCAGCGTTGCTTTTAGCGTCCTTCTTTATAAGCTTTTCAATTTCCTCACACTCGGCCCCATCTACCTGTCGAGGCTTCAGGTCAACACCGAAAGTTGTTCTTACCCATTCAAGAATGCAGTTGATCGGATATTCTTCTGAAAGGATAATGTAACAGTTGTTCTCAATCGCCGAGTCGATCATTTCACAGATAGTTTGTTCAAGCTCAAGGCCACGGATGATCTGTTGCCTGCGAGAGTAGAATGTCTTCCGTTGATAATCCATCACCTCATCATATTCGAGCAGGCTTTTTCGCGATTCAAAGTTCCTCTGCTCAACTTTTTTCTGAGCCCTTTCGACGCCCTTGCTGATTTGCCGATGCTGAATAGGCATCCCCTCTTCCCAGCCAACCCAAGCCAACGCCTTAACCGTCCAGTCCGGAGCAAAAATACTCATAAGGTCATCATCGAAGCTGAGGAAGAACTGGCTTGAACCCGCATCACCCTGTCTGCCGGCACGTCCGCGAAGCTGGTTATCGATTCGTCTGGACTCATGCCTTTCGGTGCCGACGATATGCAGCCCTCCGATATCAGCAACGCCCGGGGCAAGTTTAATATCTGTCCCACGACCGGCCATATTGGTAGCTATGGTAACATTTCCGCGCACATTCCCGTTGCGGTCGGTATGTTGATGCCCGGCTTTTTCGACTATTACAGCTTCCCTGGCATGCTGTTTGGCATTTAACACTTCATGCTCGACGCCGAATCTTTTGCTCAACGCGTTTGAGATAGCTTCACTTTTTTCAACACTTATCGTACCCACCAGAACAGGATTGCCCGCCGCGCTCGCCTCGTCTATATCTTCGACAATAGCGTTAAATTTTTCTTTCATCGATTTATAGATCACGTCAAACCGGTCGTCTCGAATACAGGGTTTGTCCGTCGGAATAGCAACAACTTCCAGCTTATAAATATTCATAAACTCTTCCAGCTCGGTAAGAGCGGTTCCGGTCATACCGGCAATTTGCTCATAAAGCCTGAAGAAATTTTGCAGGGTAATCGTCGCCAGCGTCTGCGACTCCTCTTTTATGGTAACTCCCTCTTTGGCCTCGATGGCCTGATGCAGCCCATCCGACCATTGTCTCCCCTCCATCAACCGCCCAGTAAACTCATCGACAATTACAACCTTGCCGTCCATAACGACATAGTCTTTTTCTTTTTCAAAAGTGATATGTGCCCGCAAAGATTGTTGCAGAAGGTGAGGCCATTCCATATTTGAGCCAGTAAAAAAAGAACCAACCCCGGCAATCTCCTGCGCTGCACCAAGCCCATCGTGATTTAGGTGAGCAGCTTTACGGTCAAATTCCACTTCATAAAACTGCTTCGCACCTGCCAGCCTTGCTTCAGCATTGCCCAACTCTTCATATGTATTATCAATTACAACCTGCGCCTTCGCGCTCCGCTTGTCATCCTTTGCCCTTTTCGCATCGGCCAATTCCCCCTGGGCGTTGGCAATGACTCGTTTGGAATGATCAATCTGTTTGCTTGCGCTGTCATAGTCGGCCTGCATCTTGATAATCTGCCTTGCGACAGTATCAGCTTTTTTATACCTGGTAACTTCGTCAAAAGCCGGCCCGGAAATAATCAATGGCGTCCGTGCCTCATCTATAAGGATAGAATCAACCTCATCGATTATCGCGTATTCCAGTGGCCCCTGGGCAAGCTGGGCCAGAGAAACTTTCATATTATCGCGAAGATAATCAAAGCCAAACTCGTTATTTGTTCCGTAAGTTATATCGCAGCCGTATTGAGCTTTTCGGTCATCGCCGCCGGTATCCATATCAGCCTGAATAGCCCCTACTGTCATACCGAGAGCATTGTAAACTGGACTCATCCATTCAGAGTCACGTTTTGCCAGATAATCGTTGACTGTTATAATATGTATTTTTCGTCCCGTCAGATAAACCATATAAGCGGCAAGAGTAGCCACAAGTGTCTTTCCCTCGCCGGTTGCCATCTCAGCGATTTTCCCCTCATACAAAACCTGCCCGCCGATAAGCTGTACATCAAAATGACGCATCTCAACATTTCGCCCAGCCACTTCACGAACAACCGCAAATGCCTCAGGCAGAATATCTTCGCCGCTTTCGCTGTTTTCCAGCCGACCCTTAAATTCAGCCGTCTTTGCCTGCAATTGCTCATCGCTCAGCGTCCGCATTTGCTCTTCAAATTCCCCCGCAGCCAAGGCCGTTTGCATATACCCCTTAACTAGTCGCTCATTACGCGAACCGAAAACTTTAATCAGAAGTTGACTTATTTTGCTAAAGGTCATCGCTCTTGGTTTCCATCAAACTCGTGTTAGATATTCACCGCTGCGCGTATCAACGCGAACAATGTCTCCATTCTTTACAAATGACGGAACTGAAACATCAAATCCGGTCTCCAGTGTTGCGGTTTTATATTGGTTCGTCGCGGTGGCCCCCTTTATTTCCGGTGCCGTATCTGTCACCTCCAGTTCAACCGTATTCGGCAGTGTTATCACAACGGGCCTTCCTTCATACATACTAATCTGGATCTGGCTGTTTGGCTTGAGGTACTTTTGACCATCACCAAAAGCACCATCATCGAGCGATATCTGATCATAAGTTTCCGTATCCATCAGAACATGCTCGTTCGGTTGAGAATAAAGATACTCATAATCGCGTTTGTCAAGAAAAGCCTGCTCAATATTTTCTTCGGCACGCAGCCTGATGTTTTGAGTAAGGCCGTCAATAACACCTTTGATTTTTGTCTGGTAAACAGCGCCGCCTTTACCTAACTTGACATGATGATAATCAATGATTATGTATAGCTTACCATCGACAAGCACGGTTTGCCCCTTTTTCATATCCGATGCTCTCATAATTCTAAACACTCCAATAAGTTATTTCTGCTTATATTTCTATAGTCCGGCAGTAGTATCGTTGAAATTACAGAAAAAGTCAAGACCTCATCAATCGGATATTGGCTTTGCTTCTTGCATATATCGCAATTCTGGATTATACTGACGCCTTTGGCAGTGGTGGACAAATTATTTACACCTCCTTAAATAATCTTTTTCAAAGACAGGTAATAGAATGAAAACAGGAAAAAATGATCAAAAACCGGAATTTATGGACGACCACAAAGAGCTAAAGGATAGCTTTCTTGAGGCCTTGACAAAGACAACTCGTAAAAACAGCAAGATCAAGTCTGATTTGTATACGCATTACAATGTCAAAAGAGGCCTGAGAAATGCTGATGGAACCGGTGTTCTGGTGGGACTTACCGAAATTGGCGACGTTCATGGCTATATAATCGACGAGGGCGAAAAAATTCCAGTCCTGGGCAGACTAAGTTATCGAGGCATAGACGTGAATGACTTGGTGGCCGGCTATCAGAAAGAAAAACGCTTCGGTTTTGAGGAAACTGCTTTCCTGTTACTATTTGGCCAATTGCCGACAAAAATAGAACTGGAAAATTTCAACGCGATGCTCGGAAGAAACCGTTCATTGCCGGAGGGCTTTACGGAGAATAGGATTCTAAAGGCTCCCAGTAACAACATCATGAATAAACTGGCAGGAAGTGTTTTGATTGCCTATTCCTATGACAAAAAGCCGGAAGACAGGATGTTAAAAAACGTTCTCCGCCAGTGCATAGGCCTTATCGCAAAATTTCCGACAATGGCGGCATACGCTTACCAGGCCAAGAATCATTACTATAGCAAGAAAAGCCTTTTTATTCATCACCCCGTGCCGGAGCTTTCCACCGCGGAAAATTTTCTGAGAATGACCCGCTCAGACAAAAAATATACTAAAACTGAAGCTGAAATTCTCGACCTGTGCCTCGTACTTCACGCCGAGCATGGTGGCGGTAATAATTCAACCTTCACAACCCATGTTGTAACGTCTGCTGATACCGATGTGTACTCAGCGGTCGCTGCGGCTATCGGTGCATTAAAAGGCTCAAAACATGGAGGCGCCAATATCAGGGTCGTCAAAATGATGCAGAACATAAAAGAGAATATCAAAAATTACGAAAACGAATCTGAAATTGCCGACTATCTCACAAAAATTATTAAACGCCAGGCTTACGACAAAACAGGACTGATCTACGGAATAGGACACGCCGTCTATACCCTCTCGGACCCGCGGGCAGTTCTGCTAAAGAAAAAAGCTGAAAAACTCGCCAAAGAAAAAGGCATGGTTGATGAGCTTGGCCTTTACAAAACTATAGAGAGACTTGCTCCGGAAGTTTTCAAAAAGACCAAAGGTTTGGATAAGACGATCAGCGCCAATGTCGATTTCTATTCAGGCTTTGTCTACACCATGCTCGGTATCCCGGAAGAACTTTATACACCCCTGTTTGCGATTGCCAGGATTGCCGGATGGAGCGCACATATTATCGAAGAAAGGGTTAGCGGTGGCAAAATAAATCGGCCAGCCTGCAAAAACGTAGCTTCTCCCAAGCGATATATATCGCTTAGCCGGAGATAACTCGAAAATGAATACCGCTAAACGATTTCAATTTTGCTTTTCGGAATAGCGGCAAGGAAGTCCCTGCCGTAATTTTTTCTGATTATTCGACTGTCCAGTACAACCACGATGCCGCTGTCAGTCTTATTCCTAATCAGTCTGCCGAAACCCTGCTTGAATTTTATGATCGCTGACGGCAGTTGGTATTTGAAAAATGGATTTTCGCCGGAGTTGCGAATCTGCTCAATTCTGCCCTGAATCAACGGGTGGCTTGGCACAGCAAATGGAAGGCGAACGATAATAACATTAGACAAAGCCAGGCCCGGCACATCCACTCCCTGCCAGAAACTATCTGTTCCGAACAGCACGCTGTTAGTATCGGCCTTAAACGACTCCAGTAACGCACCCCGATCAGTTCCCGCTCCTTGCTGGAGCAGTTGAATATCGTTTTCTTCAAGCCATTCAGCAAGCAACTCGGCCGCCTTTTTCAACATCGAATAGCTGGTAAAAAGAACAAACGCTTTACCTTTTGTAAGTTTGACATATTTCTTGATCTTCTCCGCCGCCGCGTCAAGAAACGCAGCATCATTAGGCTCTGGTAGTTCGGTTTCAATGTACATCGTAACCTGCTTCTGATAATCGAAAGGCGAGCCGAGTTTAAGAGCCATAAAGTTTTCAAGCCCTATCCGCCCCGCAAAAAAATCGAAACCGCTTCCGCCATCACAGCTTAGCGTAGCACTGGTCATTATCACCGATTCGAATTTATCGAAGAGACATCTCTTTACGTCCGGCGCAACATTTACAGGCGCACTTCGCAGCGACAGAAACTTTCTACTCCTGCCCTCATTCTCAACCCAATAAACCGAACCATCCTTTGGCTGCGCCATAAACTCCAGCAAATCCTGCTCCAGTGACCTGCACAAATCAGCATATCGCATCAGTTCAAACTGCTCATCGACATCTTCGGTCGCTTTTGCCATCTTGCCAATAGCCAGCCTCAAATCTTTTAACGGCTCAGCAAGACCGTTCTGCACAAACCTCGGACCGGGCCGAGGGTTACCTTTATTTTTCGCATACCATTCGTCCACCTCCTCGAAAAAATATTTCGCACCCTTGCCGCACCGCTTCACCAGTTCGACAGCTTCGTCCTGACCCGAATATGCGAGTATGCCTTTTTTCGTTCGTTCGTTATACAACCCACTAAGAGCATAATCCACTCTGTAATTGCTGATCTTAATACCGAAATGGTCTTCGGCGACGCGTTCTGTATTGTGCGCCTCATCGATTATCACATAGCGATAATCCGGCAGAACCGACGCATTATGTTCCTTAAGTACCAGATCGCTGAAAAGCAGCGCATGGTTAGCTACGATTATATTCGCTGCCTCGAGCCTTCGCCGATTTCGCCAATAAAAACATTTCTGAAAGTATGCGCACTTGCGCCCGCGACAGTTGCCGTGCTCGCTTTTAACAGCACTCCACAATTGCGATGAAGGCGCCATTGGCAGATCACTCAAAGAGCCATCTTTGGTCTGCCTGGCCCAATCACTAATCTGCATCAGTTCAGCGGTGGATAAGTCAAACAGACCCTTTTGCTTTCTAGTTGCGTACTCCAACCTTCGAAGACATACAAAATTACCCCGCCCTTTTGCTAGTGCTGCGTTGAACTGCCACGGCAGAACCTCACCAAGAAAGGGAATATCCTTATTTATAAGTTGTTCCTGAAGCGTAATCGTATATGTGCTTATCAGAACTTTATCATTGCCCCGGCTGACCGCTTCAATAGCGGGTATCAGATACGCAAAGCTTTTCCCTACCCCCGTGCCAGCTTCTGAGGCAAGATGAACTTTCTGTTCCATCGCCTGCTTAACGGCAAGACACATCTCAATCTGCTGGGGACGCAACTCAAAACCAGAATATACCCTGCTGACAGGACCGTCTTCAGCCAGGATGTCTTTCATTTCGAAAGGCGGAGTTTTTTCATTGAATCCAATCAATTGTTGCCGGCCCCAATTTCAGCGTCGATGACTTTTTTCAAAGCCGACACGGCGAAGCTTTCCGGTATTTTCTCAGCGGCACCATCAATCGCTTCTTTGGCATTTTCCAGTTTGCCCGTTTGATAATACACATATCCGAGCAGAAATTGCAACTCAGCAGAATCGCTTTTCTTTTGCCAGGCTGCGACATCAGCGATTCTGTTTTCGAGCTTATCAAGGTCGCCTATCATTGCCAGCAGATCTACCCTGAATTTTACATATTCGCCAAACATATTGATCGCTTTGGCCAAAAAGTACGCACTGCTCATATACTCTCCCGAAGCAAAGAGCGCATGGCTTTTGCCGGCATAAGGCAGAGGGTCATCTGGTTTGTATAAGCTGGCCAGAGTATAAGCGTTGGCCGCCTGATAAAACTTGCCCTGCTTCATTAAATCTTCAGCGGCACGTAAATAGTTGTTGAATTTGTCCTCTGACCGTGTGGCGAAGGTTTTGTGCACGCCTCGCATCGCCTTAGCTGTTGCGGGATCAATATCTTTTATAGAAAATTTATATATATCTTCGCGCTCGGCGGGCGTTTTTTGATATTGCTTCTCCGGCAATTCAACTTTTTTCTGCTTAGGATCAAGCAGCTCTTCATCGAACTGCTGCTGAATATCGTGCCTCATCTGCTCGAAGACATCGGGCCTGTCTTGCTGGGCGATTTCTTCTTCTGGAAAATAAAACGTCTCAGGATTCAGGGCCTCATCAGGCTCAAGTATTTCAAATTCCGGCTTTTCCGGGACAGGAGGTCTTTGAGATTTGTCAACAATTCTCTCTTTGACCTCCTCGCCAGAAATAGCGTTCTTACTTTTTCGCAGCGCCTCGGCCAGCTCTTTCTGGTTCTGTTTACGGTAATCTTCCGTAATCAGTCGTTGGGTATCGTAAGGCGACATTGATAGTGGCCGGGTTTGCTCATAGATATCTCCTAGGCGGCCGCGCGGGCCGAATTGCTCCAGTGCCAAGGCCTGTTGTGGTGTCAGCGGCACAAAATTCCCAGACCCGCCGCTTAGTCTTATGCTCGCACCACTCAGTCCCGAAACGAAGCCGCGCCTTATGGCCGTTACCGTTTCTGAAGGCAAATAGTACGGCTGGTATGTTCCAGGAGATGTTCGATAGCTAACTGGTGCAGAACGTCTTAAAAATGAACCGAGTTCGCCAGAGCCAAGAGCTGTGCCAAAATCTGATGTTGCCCGATATGGCACAAATCCTCTAAAATGTTTTCCGCCTCTGACATTTCCGGTTACCACAAGATTGCTGTTACTGCTCAAAGGCGACTGCACGACAAATGAATCGCGTGCATCACTCGTTGGCAGTCTCGGTGCGCCCAAATTATTGTCAATGGAAAAATCATCAAGGCCAAGACACGCGGTACAATTAAAAAGAAATCCAACAGTCAAAGCGATAATAAAATTTATTTTCTTTGCCATAATATCACCTCTTGTATTTTGGCTTTTCCGCCCAGCTCAATTTATCAGCCAGCGTATCCCATTTTGTTCGGAGTGGATTATTTATCAACAGAAAGGAGCCTTTATCCTTTTCAACGGTAATAATATCTTCGGTGGTCAGGTTAGTTGACACCTGTCCGTCAAGCCTGACAATGGTTCCTTCATTGACTTTTTGCGGCCTTATCTGAATAGCGCTGTTGGCACTAATAACTATTGGCCTGAAACTCAGCGAATGTGGACACAGCGGCGTAATTACTATCGCTGAGATATTCGCCGAGAGAATCGGCCCGCCCGCCGAAAGATTATACGCCGTCGAACCTGTGGGTGTCGAGATTATCAGCCCATCACTTACGCAGTCAGTCAGAGGCTGGTCGCGTACGGTTATTTTCAGGTCAACTAAGCTGAAGGGCTCACCGGCGGTAATAACAACATCGTTGATTGCCGTTGAGCAGAAGACCTGCTGTCCCGCTCTGTTGATGGTACATCGCAGGACCATTCTTTTTTCGATAAGCGATTTATCCGTAACAATCCTGTCGAACAAATCTTTCAGTTCATCGACACTGAACTCCGCCAGAAATCCGAGCTTTCCTACGTTTATCCCAATAACGGGCACATCAGATTCGCTGAGGTCCCGAGCCGCTGACAGTATAGTTCCATCACCGCCAAAAACCACAGCGAAGTCGGCATCGCTGAGAACATCGACGGCACAGTCTCCCCTGAAGCAGTTGGCAAGAATCTGTGCCTTATCTTTTGCAAATGCGGTGAAATTATCGACAGCCTCGGCCACAAAGTCTCTTTTGGCATCGCCAAAAATTATCAGCTTCGGCAATTCTTCATCACTTTTATATTTTTCCATAAAATCAGCCTTTTACATTTTTCTCACAGCACAGGCGATTCTGTCAGCACTTATGCCCGCAAACCCCATCTGATTGGTTCTGGTATCAGCTTTTATAAACTCGTCCGGCTGACCGAGTATTTTCACCTTAGCGCCATCAACGCCGGCACTGGCGGCCATCTCAAGCAGTGCGGAGCCAAAGCCGCACGCGACTCTATGGTCTTCCACAGTTATTATACGCTTTTGTTCGCGACATAGTGAAAGTATTTTTTGGTCTATCGGCTTGGCAAATCGAGCGTTTATTACGCCGACATCGATATTTTCGGCCTTGAGAATTTCTGCCGCGGCCATTGCCTCAACAACCAGGCTCCCATAAGCGATGATGAAAGTGTCGCAAGCTGATTCTTTAAGTGTTACACTTTTGCCGATTTTGAACGGCTGTTCACATCCGGCCAAATTCAACTGTTCATCCTTCACGGTATCTTTGGGATAACGGATTACAGCCGGCCCCTGGCTTTGCAGTGCACAGTTCAAAGCCAGTCCCAACTCACCCTCATTAGCAGGTGCCATCAGTATAAGGTTCGGCATCATCCTCAAAAAGCCGATATCCATCAGCCCGTGATGCGTAGGCCCGTCTCCTCCCACCAGTCCCGCCCGGTCAATACAGAATATGACCGGCAAATTCTGCAGAGCCACTTCTTGAAAAATCTGATCGAAGCCTCTTTGCAAAAATGTCGAATAGATACAAACTATCGGCCGTAGCCCCATCTTCGCCTGCCCCGCAGCAATGTCAACAGCGACAGATTCGGCAATTCCGACATCATAGTACCTGTCCGGAAATTCCTGCCGAAACTTTTCCAGTCCGGTACCATCGCTCATCGCCGCGGTTATGGCAACAACTCTTTGGTCCTTTTTCGCCAGCTCAACTATTGCATCCGAAAAAGCATTTGTAAAGGTTCGCTGGCTTTTGGCTGTGCTTGTCTCTTTTCCATTGATTTTGAACGGGCCGGTTGAGTGGAACTTTCTCGGATCGTCGTCTGCCGGGGAAAAACCTTTTCCCTTCTTCGTATAAACATGCAGTATCGCCGGACGATTCAAATGGGTCATTGCTTTGAACAGTTGAACCAGCGCCCCAATATCATGCCCGTCAACAGGCCCGAAATAGGGGATATTAAGACTTTCAAAGAGTCTGCTCCTTGTTACCGCCATTCGAAGCGTCTGCGTGAAATTATGAATCGCACCTTCCATTCGTTTTCCAATTACAGGCAGGCGTTCGAGAATCTTGCTGGTTGTCTGCCGCATATCCTCATAAGTATGGCTTAGCCTGACCTTTGCCAAAAACTTTGCGATTGCTCCCTGGCTGACGTCGATAGCCATCGAGTTGTCATTTAAAATTATAAGTAGCTGCCTTTGCGCCAGGCCAAGATTGTTCATAGCCTCGAACGAAAGTCCGTTCACGACACTGGCGTCTCCAACAAGGGCAACTATTTTTTCATCGGTTTTTTTCACCTGTGCGGCAAGCGCCATACCAAGCGCTGTCGATATCGATGTCCCTGAATGTCCTACAGAGAACTGGTCATACTCACTTTCCTCCGGCGAAGGAAATCCGCTAAGCCCGCCGCCCTGCCGAAGCTGACCGAATAGATGCTTTCGTCCGGTAAGAATTTTATGCACATAACACTGATGCCCAACATCCCATAACAGCTTGTCATTTTTGAAATCAAAGACGTAGTGCATAGCTATAGTGAGCTCAATAACTCCAAGATTGCTCGCCAGGTGTCCGCCCGTCTGACTGATCGAATTGGTCATGAAATGGCGTATTTCTTCAGCCAGTTGTTTCAGTTGTTCGAGCGACAACTGTTTCAGATCCTCAGGTAAATTTATCTGTTCAAGTAAATTGGTTTGCTTTTCACTATCAGTCATCTATCTTGTTCTTTCCAGCATTGCAAATGTAAGCGTTCTTAGTATATCGGCTTTTTGGCCAAAACCGGTCAATGCTTCAATCGCTTCATCAGCCAGCGATTGAGCGATTTTCCTCGCTTTTTCGAGGCCCAAAACACCCGGATAGGTCATCTTCCCTCGCTCGGCATCTTTGCCTGCCGCTTTTCCAAGATGTTGGCTTGTCGCGGATATGTCGAGCAGATCGTCGGCAGCTTGAAAACCAAGCCCTAGCTTCAAACCAAATCGTTCAAGCGAATTGAGCTGCCCCTCATCTGCCCCGCCAGCAATACCGCCCATCTTTGCAGAGGCACCGAACATCTTAGCGGTTTTATTCAGATGAATATAATCCACACGCTCGGCATCGCCACTACAGTTCTCTGCCTGCAGATCTGCGGATTGGCCCGCGATCATTCCTTCTGTCCCAGCCGCACGAGCCAGCGTCGTTATCATTTTTACCGCCGTTTCCGGCCTGTCTATCTTGCGAGCCAATATTTCAAACGCCATCATAATCAGCCCGTCACCTGTCAATATTGCTGTCGCTTCGTCAAAGGCCTTATGGCAACTCTCCCGGCCTCGACGAAAATCGTCATTATCCATTGCCGGCAGGTCGTCGTGTATCAGCGAAGAGGTGTGCATCATCTCCACAGCAGAGGCGGCGATCTCAGCATTGCTATTCGTGCCGCCATTTACTAATTCACAGCACCAGAGCACTATTGCCGGACGAATGCGTTTACCGGGAGCGCACAAAGTGTAGCTTATCGCGCTGGCCAATTGGTCCGGAATATTATCAAATTCATCCAGCAGCGATGCTAATATACCGTTAATATACTCAGCCTTGACAGCCAGAGCCGTGTCGAAGTCAGTTTTGCCGATTTTTGGCTTCATAACAATTCCTTAATACAGGGCTTTTTTTGCCAGAACGCCTCATTATACACGCTTTTACAGACGACTGACAGCGAAATATTTACCCGCGGAATCCTCCTGTCATACCGAGGAAATCAAAGGCTGATACGGCAATCTAACCCCAGTAATCAATTATGATTAATCATTCGAAATGCCCCGTCATGTCCGGATTTGAGCAAATTCAACAGAGGTTATTTTTGCGGCTTTCCAGCGGTGTCAAGAATCCACCGCGGTCGTTTGATAAATTCGCCTCCTTTGAAGGTCTGTCCAACCTCACCACGTTTTTCCAGGTGGTTGAAGCAACTGCGCATGCAGCCTCTTGAACCACCGATGGCCTAGCTGCCGCCAACGCCCCATTGTTGAAGGTAGGCGTGCCCCTCGATGATCTTGCCTGAAGGAAACTCCTCGGTTCGTCGCCAGTTGCCGATGGACATCGGCCAGCAAAACTTATAAGCTCCGTCTTCGGAGATATCCTGTTTGCTAACATCGAAGCTGTAGCCAGGGTTGGCTTTTGGGATGAATGGAGATAGGCGTGGATCGCCGCCGTGGAAGCAGAGGGTGCATTTGCCCATGTGTACATCGCCCCAGCGGTAGGTTTTGTCTTCGATCTGAATCTCGACGATTTTTTTGTCTTTAATATGAGGAATCACACCCGGACAGCCTTTGACGCAGGCCATACAAAGTTTGCACAAGCTGTTGGGTTCAATGAGAGGGTCAGGCTCAAGTTCAAGGTCGGTAATAATGGCAGCCAGACGTTGGCGAGGCCCAAACTGTTTGGTGATGAAGACCTTTGACCAGCCGATTTCGCCAACTCCCGCGGCTATCCCTGCGATGCGAATCGCCAGCTCAACATCAGGGGCTGGTTGGCCGGGACGCAATGGCTCGATGTCAGGCTGCCCTTCCGGGACGGCAGGATAGTATGGAACCGCTTCATAACCGAAGTCTTCGATCATGCAGGCCGTTTCATAAAGTGGTACCGGAACGAACAGGGTGTTAAGTTGGCCGGCATATCCGAAATGAGTGTAATTGGGCCAGTACGTCCCCTCTTCAATGCCGCGCCAAGTACCGCGAACAATGCGCCTGCCGACTACGATCACCGAGCGTGCTTCCGGAAAAATATTCCCCGGGTGCATTCTCTCCGGTGCGCCTGCGAATCGTTCAATGTTTGTCACTCCGAACAGGTCTAAACCTCGGGACAGTGCGAATTCTTTCAGGGCCGCTTTTGTAATTTTTTGAGGTTCTATGGTTATCCTCCTTTATCCGACATTGTAGAGGTCGGTTTCGTTTTCGATTTTCCAGGCTGGACGCTTGCGGAAGGTTGTCGCGAATTTAGTGTCAAGCCTTCCTTCCTTTTCGAGCAGGTCTACATAAGAGCGGGTGCACAGAGCCGCCAAACGGTCGGGTTTGCCCGCCGGATGGTGCATATTTAACATAGCTCCGTTTTTGCACTTGGCACACTTACGATAATCAATCTGGGCTACGATTGCCTTTTTACCGCAAATACTGACTTCCTTTTCTCCGGTAAAGGCGCCGAGCGGGCAGAGGTTTTTGCACTTTTGCGAACCGGGACAGATCGTCTTTTCGAGTAGTGGGGTCGGTTCGATCTCAGCATCGGTAAGGATCAATTGAACGCGCTGCCGTGTACCGAAGCTTGGCGTTACAAGAATTTCGAGATAGCCGATCTCTCCTACACCGGCTCGTACCGCCGCGTCGTCGCAATCGAGCATCACGTTAGGTTCCGGCAGGTCAGCTTTGACGGCAACGCCCATCGGCGGGATTTCCGGAGGAAGGTTAGGCAGGGGCACTGCTTCCCATCCATTGTTTTCGATAAACTCAGCCACGCGAACAGTTGTCAGAGAGGTGAAGTTATTATCGAGCCACTTGTATCCATATAGCAGGTAGTCAATAAACTGGGTACCCTCTTCAACCCCGCGGAGGGTGCCGCGAGTGATACGACGGCCGATTACAATGACCGACTTCACTTCGGGGAAGATTGTACGGGGGTGTTTTTCAACTGGTAAATCGTCAAATCGCTCGATATTCGCGACGCCGAAAATATCCGCCCCAGCCTCTTTTGCCGCTGCCTGTAACTTTGTTATATCCAACATTGAATTGGTCTCCTTTCAACCTTT
>CAZOPG010000015.1:0-13871 GCA_964581585.1 uncultured Planctomycetaceae bacterium
GCCCATAGTTCGTAAGGACCTCACGACATTGGCCGTGTACATAATCAATAAAAGGCTGATAATATTTATCAGGATTCTCCATCGCATCAACAGCGTTAGGCGATGTGCTCCAATCGTTCAGGGTAACGTATAAACTTATTTTTACGTCATATTTACGACAGGCCTGGACAAATTCTTCAACGAGGTCTCGCTTTGCAGCGGTTTTTACAGTTGTGAAATCAGTCAGCTTGGAATCATAAAGACAGAAACCGTCATGATGTTTCGTTATGAATGTGACATATTTCATTCCCCAATCATTTTTCACTCGTCTGATAAGCTCATCCGCATCGAAATTTTCCGCAGTGAAACGATCAGCCAGTTTGGCATATTCATCAACAGGAATTTCCTCTTTGTTCATCACCCATTCGCCGCGTCCCAGCAGAGAATAGAGCCCGTACTGCATCAGCATTCCATATCTTGCATCTCTAAACCACTCCTTGTTCATGTTTCATACTCCAAATAATTTTAAACTCATTATATTAAATTAACCAAAAAGTTAACAGCTTTATAGCCCAACTTACTCAACAATTTCAGATGGAAGCGGATCGTATCTGCAATGGGGAACCTTTGGATTGCGCCATCCACCGCTTTTATAAATACAAGGCTGTTCTTTAGTTTCAAACTTCAATACTACCGGCATCGTAGTGTCATATTCTTCAGGTAGATTGGTGACTACCAGCTTACCATCTTTTTGATTGAAATTATAACTTTCTCCAGTTCCTAAATTAGATACCTTTTTAACGGTACACTCTAAACCGCAAATCGTCAGCACAGAGCCAGGCCAGCTATGGACATGCAGGTAAAATTGATTTCCCCTGGCACTATACCCACCATGAAAACCCCAGTCTGCCCTCTCGTTATCCCTTTCCCTAAGGTTGTATTCAAAACGGTCGGTAGCATAAATTGATTCGCCATTTATTTTAAGCCATTCTCCCACGTTATTAAGAATATCAACAGACGTTTGCGGGATTGAGCCATCACCCATAGGACCAACATTAAGAAGAAGGTTTCCCTGTCCCGCAGCCGCTTTTCGGAGCATCTCAGCGATCTGTTTAGGCGATTTCCAATTATTATCACCCGAATGATAACCCCAGTTGTTATTCATAGTCATGCACGCTTCCCACATTTCTTTTGAAGAGCTGACATGTTTTTCTGGTGTTATGAAATCACCGGGCAACCCGCAACGGCCGTTAAGCAATATGCCTGGTTGTAAAGACCGAGCCATCGCGTTCAGTTTTTCCGCCTGCCAGCCATCTGCATCATAAGGCCACCATCCATCGTACCACAGAACATCTATCGGCCCATAGTTCGTAAGAAGTTCACGACATTGGCCGTGCACATATTCTATAAAAGGCTGATAACATTCACCAGGATTTTCCAATGCATCAACAGAATTGGGCGATGTGCTCAAATCATTCAGGCTGAAGTACAAACTTATTTTCATATCATATTTACGGCAGGCCTGGACAAATTCTCCAACGAGGTCTCGCTTTGCAGCGGTCTTGACAGTAGTAAATTCAGTAAGCTTGGAATCAAAAAGACAGAAGCCTTCGTGATGTTTGGTTGTTAGGTTTGCATATTTCATTCCCCAATCATTTTTAGCTCGTCTGATAAAATCATCCGCGTCAAAATTTTCCGCGGTGAAACGATCCGCCAGCTTAGCATATTCATCAACAGGAATTTCCTCTCTGTTCATTACCCATTCGCCTCGTCCCAGCAGAGAGTAAAGGCCGTAATGCATAAACAGCCCGTATCTTGCATCTCCAAACCACTCATTGTTCATATTTCGCACTCCTAATAATTTTAACTCATCTCATTAATCAAGAAATATCTTTCAACTCTACAAATGGAACTTTAATTTCATAAAAATCTACAGGGACATTAGCAAATTCCTGTTTCAGCATTTCCACAAAACAACGAAGCCCAATATTTTCACTAACAGTATGGCCAGTTACAATAATAGGAACGTCAAATTCGGTCGCAAGGATCATTGCCATTTCTTCCGACTCACCTCCTATCAACACATCCGCTCCATTTTCTATTTGTTTTCGCATAAAATATCGATTCGACAACAGGGCAACTCCGCCCCAAAGATTGCCGGCTTTCGTGACTAAACGTTCTAAATCTCCTGCTATACGGACATGTGGAAAGTTGAGTCTGGTAGAAATGGACTTGGCCAAATCTTTAACTTTGGTCGGCTCAGGCAGAGCGAAAACACTCTCATAACCTGAGTCCACTATAATTTGGCCAAAGCCCGCTGCCTTAGCAAATTCATGAAAAATGCACAACCTGTCCAGTCCGTAATGAATTCTCAAAACCGTAAGATGCGATTCTTCAATAATCTTGCGTCGTTTGTTATCCGGATGCCAGCATAATTCCTCAATTGGATTTACCACATCGGACGTCCAGCGATAGGCTTTACCTTCCATCTTCTCACCAAAAAGAACTTCTTCATGGCATACCACAAGATTTAAACCATTCTCTGCTGCATACATCAAGGCATCACAAGTTGCCATCCACGTTACTAAAATGCCATTCACCTGGTCTGATTCATTTCCGAATACAAAACCTCCGTCAGGTATATCATCTACCTTGACTCCAATGTTTGAAGCCACAAAATTTAATACATCACCTGCTTTCATAAAACATCCTTTATTCCCATGACAACTTATCACGTAATCCGAAATATGGTGCCAAGTCTCGATAAAATTCCAAGTGCCCCAAAGGGCCCGGGTGTAAACTATCTGACATCCGCATCCATAATTTGTTAGGGTTTGTAATCTCTGGGCCATGGTGGGAAATACCCGCTTCGGCCCATGACTTGTAGTGATCCACAACCGACACACCCATTTCCTTGCCCAAAGCCTTTATCTTTTTTGCAACATCTCCAACAGAGGACCCAGGCCACTCCGTTCCCGCTGTAACCTTTGGAGACACCTCAGGTTGATTTGTGGCTATAATTGGATTGGGAGTTCGCAGAAGGACTTCAGCGTTATTGTGTTCTCTTGCCTTGTTTATTATCTGCTTAATTTTATCAATCTCACCACACCAATAACATATTATTACCAAATCAGGATCAAACCTTAGTACGTCTCTTTCGAGCCTTTGCAGGCCATCTGCCGCACTAGTTCCGCACTTAGCGGCGTTAATCATAATCACTTTATTGGGCCCATATTTCTCGAAAAGGGATTCCTGAAGCAGTAACGGCCAATTAAGATGTCCTTTTGTATGGAATGTCAACTCCGTATTTGAATCTCCCAATACTACTATTGTTACCTGCTGGCCTTTTTCCAATTTTTGAATTAATCGACACTTATTAGCCTGCTCGGTCATTTCAATATCCTTACTACCTGTTTTATATTAAATACCAAAGAATGTATTTATACTCCGTTCAAAGGCCCGAACATCTGCAAGCAACGCCTCAGCAGGATCGGCAAGACCAGCCGGGCCTTTCTGCAGCAACTGGGTTTGCATCGTATAGAATCTATCCGCAAGACCAATCATCCGATCAGACATTTCCTTAACGCCGGGATCAGTTCCCATAAAGCTGTTCTCAATAGCGGTCATCCGACTGGACATCGTCTTGTTGATACGGCCCAATGCAGACCGACTCGCTTCAATCGCTGTATTAGCTTTTGAAAAAGGAATATTAGCTAAATTCTGTCTTTCCAAAATATCTTTGCCATTCGTTACCTTAGCCAGGGCACCCATAAAATCACCGCTTGCCAATAGTTTCTTACTATCGGCGGCAGCTTTCTCAACAGGCACAACATCAGTACCCCTTTTTCCGGCCACACGAATCTCCAACTCCAACAGGTCATATTCAAGGTTGAATCGCGCCGTGGCCACCTCTTTCTTAATCGCAGCCAGTTCACTCTCAGAAGCCACGGCATAAACTCGTCCCTCAGCCGGCCGGAGATATTCAGGGAAAGTTCTGCCCTTGAGCGAAACCTGGCGCAGAGAATAGAGATCAAGTAATTTCTCACCAGCATCTACTTTCGCAATACCCACATTAAAGGACTTGGTATAAAAACGTGTGTTGTTATAAACAACGATATACCGGGCACTGCGAGAGTTATCCTTGAACATTTGCGCAATACAAACAGGCCGTTTACGTCCGCCGCTTGTGGCGATTACATATTTGGTCTGTGCAGTTGCCGCATTATCTTCAAGACGAGTCGAGCCAATTAGCAGTGGCCCCACCGAACGCAGATACGGCCCCAGCTTTTTCATTTCATCCCACTGTGCTGAAGGATTACCGAAGACATCTACCATCGAGTCGCCCAGTATTTCAGAGGCAGAACGAAAGCTTTTCCGATACCAAGCACAGTTTCCCCCATAAACAAACGGCAGGAATCCACTGGCACCTTCGGCAAGGCTGCTGTATATCTGAATTCTAAATTCTTCAGCCGAAGACCATCGCCACGAGCCGGCACTAAAAACCTGCGGCAATATCCATGTTCTCTTGGCTCCGCTGCGGCGCGAATATCGAACCATATCGCCAACGGCCCATGCACCCTTATCATTGGCAGGGGCCGGACTCATCGGATAAAAATCAATCGCAACTATAGGGAGCGTCGGCGAAAACTCACGAACGGAACTGATACCATTACACAAGGATATAGACGGATGGTTGGAATCCATCGACTCCATCTGGCCTTTGCCCCAATAAAGATCCTCCGCACTCGATGGCTGCGGTTCGTCAACCAGAAGATACGCGAAAAGCCCTGGATGATCCTTAAACATTCCCGTTAATTTACGCATAGTAGCTATACATTCGGCCTTCGTTGCGGTTTTTCTATAATGCTGACTCACATACGTCGAGGGCACCCACCCAACCCCATACTCTGCGCACTTATCCAGCGCTACTTTGAGGTAATCGTAACGAGCCTGTATATCTGAGGGGAACAAATATCCGCCGCCCTGTACCTGAGTATCGCAATAGTGCCGACGCAGATCCAAAAGTACCCAATCGGCCATTTGACTTAGCCTTTTTGTCCGTTCTCGTAGAGAAGCCTCTCCGGTTCCGGGTTTAGGATACGGCAGATACCAATCCCGTCCCACTGCCTGCAGAGAACCATAGACGCCCCAAACAAAAGTATTTTCCGCTTTTGGACATGAGTCAAATGTATATTTCTTTTTGGCCGCCTGCTTTTTTGCCTTATATTCGGCAACCACACTCAGCGGAACCTCCCTGAGCGTGATGTCATCAATATATACTTTCAATGGGGAATTGCTGCCTGAACAAAATGAATTCATGGAAATCGAGTGCAGCAGAATCCCTTTATTTTGATAACCCTGCGCCTCCAACTGCTCCAGCATGTAAGAGGTCAATTCCTGCTCAACCTTTACCCATCCCTTGGTCGGCTCAGTAAATTCCTGCTCCAACAGCGTATACGACCTGACCACTCCGAGGTCACTATTCGAGGTCGTTTTAACTTGTAATTTAACCGGATTATGAGTCGATGCCTGATCCACCCACACGTACAATGTCAGAATGTATCCCATGTCAGGATTGAGTTGAAGATTCAGGCCCTCAATATCAAAACCGCCCACACCGCCGGCACTGCCCCAATCGACGCCGGTAATTTCATTTCTCCGCGGAACGAGATATACATTAAAATGATGTCTATACTTTATATCAATTTTAACGCTGTGCTTCCCGCTTCTGGCACGCTCGGTTGACAGGCCGATCTCACGCACCTCATGCGGCTGGCTCACAAGTTCGATCTGAACTTTTCTGTCCAAATCACTTTCATAATCTTCATTGATGAGCCCACGCCCAGCACCGGCCGAGGCCGGCTTATCCTCTGCACATGCAGGCACACATACTACCATTACCATAACACAGAGCAGACCTAGTAGTAACTTATTCCATTTACAATTACTCATAATAATGCTCCTTCAAATTAAGTTAGAAATCATTTAACTGGCGCACTATACACCCATTTCAGATGAATTTCAACTCCGAAAGTGGTGTGATAAGGGACGGGAAAATTAAAGTTCCATTATGCTGGTCTTGATGCACTTTCGTCACCATCTAACCATCTAAAACACTCGCCATAGTTCCATAAAATCTCCTCTTGCTGTTTACTTCCATGTAAAGTGGCACAGTTTGGTTGTTTGAGTTAGGGGAGAGACTCAAGTAGTTTCCTGCATCCAGAAAACTACTTGAAATCCGCGATTCAGACTCCATAATGGTGCATCCTTGCCACTGAAAGGAGCTGTTTCAATTACGAGAAAAGTTATTATATTTTGGTATTATTAAGGGAAACTTCTTGAGATTATCAGATAAATAGCTACCATAAATGTGATATTACTGAAAGAAAGGTTTTACAAAGGAGACAGTTACTTGAAAGTTTACATACATACGGATATTGAAGGAGTGGCTGGATTCGCCTCTTTTGAAGACTGCCAGTCAAGAACACTTGAGAATTATGAACATCGGCAGAGAATGTATCGGCTGCTTACTGGAGAAGTTAACGCTGCAGTAAAGGCTGCAAAAGCTTGCGGAGCTGATACGATTTACATCAACGACAGTCATGCTTACGGCTACAACATCATATTTGAGGATTTAGATGAGGGCTGTGAGATTATCCACGGAAGGGCTAATCAAAGGCCTGCCTGGCTAACCTCTCTCGACAGCAGTGTTGACGCTATGGTTATTGTAGGTGCGCATGCAATGGGCGGTGAACTCGATGGCATTTGTCCTCACTCAAAATGGGATCTCAATGACGGCCAACTTTATCTAAGCGAAGCTTCGATGGCCATGGCTTTGGCGGGAGACTTGAACGTTCCAACCGTTTTTGTCAGCGGGGATCAGGTCATAACAGGAGAACTGCGACAGAAAAATCCACAGATTGAAGTTGCCGTGGTTAAACATGCTTATGGTCCTTTTTGTTGTCGTTCGCTTCAGCCTAAAAAGGCTCAGGATATAATTTTTGAAGCTGTCAAAAAGGGATTGCAGAATTATAAGGAAATTAAACCTTACAAGCTTTCAGGCCCTTTTACATTGAATCTTCTGGATACCCCGACACATATTCCTCCACTTAAAAATATCCTGCCAATCCCCGTTAAAGGAGATACTATTACAGAGGTTTTCGAAAAGGCACTGAACCAGTTTCCTTGGAATGATTTTGGAAATAAAACCGTAGATTACTATCGCTACCCCGACAACTTATCCGGAGAAAAACCGGAACAATAAAAACGAATCGTTTAGAAAGGACTCGATTATGAGAAAGAACATTGTATTGTCATCTATTTTTTTGGTCATTTGTTTATTTGCAGTTTCAGGATGCTACGAAAAGAGCCTGGCCGTATTGGAAGCAGAGTACACCGCTGCTCCGGTTAAAATTGACGGCAAACTTGATGATGCTATATGGCAAAAGGCTGCTGTGTACCAGATGAATGTATCAGTGGATAAGGGAAAAAAAGGTATTTCTCTCACAGAACCTGGCCAGATTCAGCTTGCTTGGGATGAAGAATATTTCTACTTGGCTGCGTCTTTCGTGGATTCCGATATTGTTGCCCAGGGCGACAAGGATGAGCTTCACCATTATTCATTGGGCGATGTGTGTGAACTGTTCCTAAAGCCAGCCGACAAAACTTGGTACTGGGAGCTTTACGTTTCACCACTCGGCAACAAAACAACATTCTGGTTCCCCAGCCAGGGACGATTGGGCCTGCCAAGTAACTTCAAGGACTACAAATCGGACCTGATTGTAGCGGCTGACAATGCCGGTACGGTCAACGACTGGGCTGACAAAGACACAAGATGGACAGCGGAAATGGCTATGCCGGTAAAGGATCTTTGCGCGAGGGGTGAGACTTTCGGCCCTGGCTCAGACTGGAGAATCCTCATTGGCCGTTACAACTATTCATATTATTTGAAGACTCGCGGAGCTGAGTTCAGTATGGCTCCGAAATTGTCAGCGACGAATTATCATTTTATAGATGAATATGCACGTTTGGTTCTTGTAGGTTCGCAGTGCACGACCGGAAAGAGCAAATAGATCTTTTTTACTTTTTGCTTGAAAAACGCTCAGCTAAGTCTTAAATTGTCTGTCATGGCAAATAAAAATAGTTTCTTATTGTCCTTGGTGTTCGTGGTATTGCTATTTTGCACCGATGGGGGGGTATTAGCTCAGGCAGATATCACAGCTGAGCAAGTGCCGCAATTCAAAAACGCCGCGGTTATCCCATGCAAAGGAATGATTGATGACGGCTTGTTTTCTTCCATTAAGCGAAGATCAGAGACTGCCCTTGAGGCCGGAGCGGACTATCTTATTTACGAAATAAGTACTTATGGCGGACTTGTAAAAAGCGCTGATGATATATCGAAATATTTCATCCTTGATATAGGCCACCGAGCCCATACTGTCGCTTATGTTACAACTGAGGCGATATCTGCCGGGGCTATGATAAGCGTCTCCTGCAAAGATATTATCATGCTTCAGTCAACAACTATCGGCGATTGTGCTCCTATCAAAATGGGAGACAAACTCGAAGAGACCGAGCGTGAAAAGGCTGAGAGTTTTATTCGTGCTACGTTCAGCCGGGCAGCTGAGACGAATGGCTATCCCGCTGCTTTGCTCAAGGCAATGGTAAGCCGGCACGTTCAGGTCTATAAAGTGAAAAACCAGAAAACCGGTGAATGGAGTTTTTACGAATCGGAAAAGCTGCCCAAAAATACAAAAATTTTCGACCTCGAAAACAAAGAACTGATTATCAGTGATAAGGAAATCCTAACCCTCAATGCCGCTGAGGCTAAGGAGTACGGTATCGCAAGGGAGGTTGTTTCCAATAGAGATGAAGCTCTTGATTTTCTCGCCGCTCGTGACGGCATCAAGTTTAACCGCCCTGTCATTACATATCAAACGAACTGGTCGGAAGAGTTAGTGCGATTGCTCAACCATCCGTCATTTACAGGTATCCTCTTTATGCTGGGCCTGCTCGGCATTTACATCGAATTGAAAACCCCGGGTTTAGGTCTGCCCGGACTGGTAGCGGTTATCTGCTTTGCAATTCTTTTCGGCAGCAGATTTCTTGTCGGCTTGGCAACGTGGTGGGAAATAGCAATATTCATAATCGGCGTGATTTTGCTGCTTATAGAAATTTTTGTTATTCCCGGCTTCGGCATAGCAGGCATAACGGGGCTTGTGTGTATATTCATTGGCCTGTTTGCGATTCTCGTGCCGAATAGGCCGGACGAACTGCCTTGGCCAAAGTATGATTTTGACTGGCAGATATTCATTAAAGGTGCGTGGGGATTTGGTCTCGGCTTCGTTGGATTTCTAATGGTCGCCTGGATATTGGCCAAATTCCTGCCCAAAACACGTCTTTTTGGCGGCCTCGTTTTAGCTCCGGCACCGGCCGGGGCCGAACTGAAAGTTAATATGACCGCACCTGTCCAAAGCGAAAATTTGGACGTAAACGTTGGCGATATTGGCGAGGTACTCTCTCCCCTGCGACCAACCGGACAAGCCAGATTCGGCGATGCGGTTGTCGATGTTGTTGCGGAGGGAGTTTTTCTTGAAAAAACTCAAAAAGTAGAAATAATCGAAATTCACGGCAACAGGGTCGTGGTAAAAGAAAATGAAAATTAAGGACTCAACCGAATATGTGGTTACTGATTTTAGCTATCGTTTTATATTTGCTTTGTGCCATCCTGTTGGTCATTGAAGTTTTTGTACCCAGCTTCGGCCTGATAACCATCTGTGCTATGGGTGCGATGGCAGGAGGACTGGCGATATTTTTCAACCACAGTTCGACAGCAGGATGGATCGGCGTCTTTGTCGCGGTGGTGATGATACCGACTGTTCTAATTATGGCCTACAGACTGTTCCCAAAAACATCTTTCGGCAAACACGTCTCATTGGCCGGGCCGGACAGAGCCAAGGGCGATGCCATACCCGATACTAAGCAACTTGAGCAAATGCTTGGCCTGACCGGCAAAGTGATCACGCCTTTGCGTCCGGTGGGAATGTGCGATTTTTCCGGACAAAGACTTGAATGTGTAGCCGAAAGCGGTTATGTTGATAAAAATCAGGTAGTTGAGGTAATCGAAGTCGAGGGCACCCAGCTTACCGTAAGGGTTAAAGAATAAACTTCTTAATTGAAAGGGCAATAACATGACAAGTGCAAATCTTTTTATTCTGGCAGTATCGAAAGTGGTTCCGCTTTTCGGATTAGGCGTTCTGGCAATCTTTATTTTCATACTTTTCCTTTTGATTTTGAAGTATGGCGGGATGTGGCTCCAAGCCAGACTCTCCGGCGCTCCGGTGGCGGTCAGCGAACTTATCGGAATGACGCTGCGTAAGGTTGACGCAAGAGCCATCGTCCACAACAGAATTACCGCGGTACAGGCGGGCATTGAACTTTCCAGACGTGATTTGGAAAGTCATTACCTTGCTGGCGGCAATGTAAGTAAAGTTGTACGTGCTCTCATCGCGGCTAACAGAGCGAATATCGATCTCACATTAAAAACTGCAACAGCAATTGACCTGGCCGGTCGCGATATTCTCGACGCGGTCCAGACCAGCGTCAACCCCAAGGTTATCGACTGCCCCTACCCAAACAAAGGCAGAAACACTCTAGATGCTGTCTCGCAGGATGGTATTCAGTTAAAGGCTAAGGCACGCGTAACTGTCCGAGCCAATATCGGAAGGCTTATCGGCGGAGCGACCGAAGAAACTATTATTGCCCGTGTCGGCGAGGGTATTGTTACCACTATCGGAAGTGCAATAACACACAAGAGCGTTTTAGAAAATCCCGATTCAATTTCAAAGAGCGTTCTGGGAAAAGGCCTTGATGCTGGCACAGCATTTGAGATACTCTCAATTGATATTGCTGATATTGATGTCGGCGAAAACATCGGTGCCAAACTCCAGGCCGACCAGGCAGAAGCCGACAAACGACGAGCACAGGCAGAGGCCGAGAAGAGAAGGGCCATGGCGGTCGCGCGTGAGCAGGAGATGCAAGCTCTCGTCCAGGAAAATCGGGCCAAAGTCGTTCTCGCCGAAGCTGAGGTGCCCCTGGCGATGGCAGAGGCCTTTAGAAAAGGACATCTCGGCATAATGGATTACTATAGAATGAAAAATATCAATGCCGACACAGAAATGCGTGGGTCCATAGCAAAACCGAAACAGAAGGAATAACAGCCGATGATGCCTCTGCTGCAAACAATTCTGGCTGCTCGCAATAATCGGCAGGACAGTCCTTGGACACAACTGCTGGTAATAATCGCTATCGCTGCGGTCTATGGATTCAAGGTTCTGATCAAAGCGAAAAAATCCTTCACAGAAGAGCAGGAACCCGATGAACCTCCGATGCCGCAGCAGCAGCCGGCCGGACAAACCCCTGTAATGACAAGACAAGCAATGCCCGCATTTGCTCAGCGCTATCAGGAACATGTCCCTAAATCTGTCAAAACCAAAACTGCACCGAAGCCCGAACCAGTCAAAAAAACACCATTGTCCTCGCCGAAAAAAGTACAACCTCCCCAACAGGCCCCGCTTGATACCGCCCTGGAACTGGATTTGGGTGATACAGACGCTCTCCGCAAAGCGGTTATTTACTCCGAAATCCTCGGAAAACCGGTAGCGATGCGTTAGAATAATCAGAGGAAAAAGAAACGCCGATAGATTTAAGGAACGATATGGTATGAACGGCGGCAATGAGTTTTACAGCGTGGACGAAATCCGGCAGCGGCTGTCGTCTTCGACGATAGTTTTCTGGCAATACAGGCCTATATGCGAAGATTCGCTTGGAGAGTTGGCACGTGCGGGGATACGAAAAATCGAATTGCTTGAGAGTCGAGAGCAGTTCGATATGGCCGATGCTTCCTCTATGAAATGGATTGGAAAAGTGTGCAAATCCTGCGGTGTTGAGGTAGTTGCCTACCATGCTCACCAGACTGATTTTGAAGATATTCAAACCGAGTCACAACGGATTGAGCGTGTGGATTTTTGCCGGCGGCAAATTGACACAATGCTTGAACTTGGCGGCAAGGCATGGGGACCGCATGGCAATGCGACAGATTCGAAAGTTGTCAAATCCTATAGGGAACTGGCTCGGCACGTGGACCGGACAGATGCAATTATTATGATAGAAAATTTTGGTATTGAAAATTCTACTGTGGCAAAACGCATGGAATTTTTGAATGAAATAGACCATCCACAAGTGAAGATGATTCTGGATATCGGGCATGTGAGAAACTCTGATGGTCAAAATCCAATAACGATTCCCGGCGGGCCGAGCCGAATTTTGGAGATGTGCGGCAAGCGGCTGGGGCATTTGCACCTGCACGGATTCAAAAACGGCCAAGATCACTTTCCACCATTTGTTCCCGGCGACGGTATCCAGTGGGTGGAGTTATTCAGAAAGCTTTATGAGATTAACTATCCCGGTTTGTTCAATTTTGAATCTATGGGTGAATCTGTTCATCCTGAAGCATTGGCCGTGGTTGGTGGTGCTCCTGAACGAATCGTCGAGATGGAAGCTGCTCAATAGGGAACCGTTTTTTTTAGACTTGCTCATGCCTAAGCAGTTTCTTTTTCAATTCCTCCCCTCCGGGCATACTGAAACCACCGATCCTGCCATCGCTTCGAATTACCCTATGGCATGGGATAATTAACGGCAATGGGTTCCGGGCAAGAACAGAACCTGCCGCTCTGGCCCCTTGCGGAAACCCTGCCAATTCTGCCAGTCGGCCATAGCTGATAGTTTGGCCGAACTTGACAGTTTTACAGGTTTTGAGGATTTTTTTTCTAAAGTCCGAGCCCCTAAGCGAAATCGAACCAATTATGGCCTCGTCAAAATCTATACAACATCCTCTAAAATAAGCAGTTATCAATTCTTGCAGGCCAGGGCAAAGCTCATGCGTAACTACAGGTTCATCTTTAGTACCGACCAGTAGGTATTTCTTGGCCATTTGGGGAGTTTGAAGAGACAAGGAAGTTCGTAAAAGGGCTTTTTCGTTTGCCAAAAGCCCGAAAAAGCCCCATTTTACCTTGAAAACTGTGTACTTTAGTTGACTTGCCATAATTTAGGCTTTTAGTGCATTTCAGATTCACAGGTTCCGATTCCAGGTCGGTAGAAGTTGAACTGTACATTTTGATGGTCAGCCAGCAAGGACATTGGCACCGCACTGTCAGCCATTTTTTTGCCGATCATAAGCGTAGTCAGCCTCATTCCAAACGGGTTATCGTGAGTTCCAGCCTGCCAGATAGAAACCTTCTCGGTTTTCCATGTCTGGACAGGCCCTACAGTGATAGCTTTTGTTGGAATGCCCGTTACCACGCCGCCGCCGCTTGTGCGGGCGTTTTGCATAACTGTAACCGGGTGAAGGTCAACGATCCTTGTGCTCAGCTTACGATATTCTTCCGGGCTTGGCGGATTGTCCTTATATTTGCCCTCTCTTTTGACCGGGTCATTAAAGGCCCAGTGCTTTATATCGCCCTGTCCGCCCTGCATTGTCGCGCAACGAAGGCCCTCCCAGCTTTTAATATATTCCGATGAATCAGCTTTTGGAAAATGCAAATTTGCAGCGGGTATTTTCAGGTTATCTTTAATGTGGTCAAAGCACAGTTCTTTATCTGCTTTTGCGAATGAAAGGGGGTGTGTCTCGGCAACTTCTTTACCGTCGAGGTACCATTCATCCATCCCCCAGAAATGAGCATTTGTTAAGTCAATCTCAAGTTCATTAACCAGTCTGGCTACGAGTGGTAGCTGCTCGGTTGGACCGATTGGTCCGCAAATCCCAACGGGGTTATCGGCAGTGGCCTTCTTCCAGGCTGAAATATATTCGAGAGCTTCGGCCATATAAAAATCTT
>CAZOPG010000016.1:0-13808 GCA_964581585.1 uncultured Planctomycetaceae bacterium
CAAAACCGCCTACCAGCACGCTATTGGGCAGCGATACCGGTTCTTTTCCTATGGCGACGCAATGCTAATTGCGTAGCAGATAACAGGACAATATAACTCTTTTTTTGTAAATTTATATTATTTAATGTATTGACAATTTTGACAGGGCGAGTATAATCGCGGGTTATAAAAAATAGACGAATTGGTCGTAGTTGCTTTATTAGAGGTATTGACAGTGGAATTATCAAGGTCGAAAAGCCGTGCATAGTGTCATAGCACAGTGTGGAGTTGCGCATTCGTTTAAGGTGCCGGCTTTAATAAAGGTTTTGCTTCGCAAGCAAAATAATAGTCGTATTGGTCGTTGGAGACGCTGCAGATGAATTAATAGACGACAAATTCGATTGGTATGGTGTTTGAAGTGGAGACCTTGATTTGACAAGAGTTTCCATTTTTTTTTGGATAGACTGCCGATTATATGTGTCTTGGCATTTTTGACACAATATTAAGTAGAAGAAAGGCGTTATGAATCAGGAATTAGTTAGAATAGTTGACAACATTTCGCGCGACAAGAACATTGACAGGGAATCCATTTTTCTTGACCTGGAATCAGCAATGGTCTCGGCAGCCAGAAAATACTTTGGCGATCCTGATATTGATGTAGAGGTTCACATTGACCGCGAAACTGGCGATATGACAGCCTTTAAAGAAGGGGAACCCCTCGATATAAAGCGGTTGGGCAGAATACCAGCCCAGACCGCCAAGCAGGTTATGATCCAGAAGCTAAAAGCCGACGAGAGAACAAGTATTTTTGCAGAATTTGTCCAGAGAAAAGGTGAGATCATAACCGGTATTGTCGTTAAATACGAAGCCGGAACACTGCTGGTTAATCTGAATAATCGTGCAGAGGGTTTTATGCCGAAAAACGAACAGATAACGGGGCAAAGTCACCATCCTGGCGAAAGGGTTCGCTGTCTTATTTTTGATGTGCGTGAAACCGCCAGTCAGGTAAAAATAATTCTTTCGCGTACACACCCTGATTTTATTCGCAGGCTCTTCGAGTTGGAAGTTCCAGAGGTAGCCGAAAACATCATAGAACTCCGCTCAATGGCTCGTGAAGCGGGCTATCGAACGAAAGTAGCGGTCATATCCAATGACAACAAGGTAGATGCCGTCGGTGCTTGTGTAGGTGTACGCGGCAGCAGAATAAAAAATATCGTTGAAGAACTCGGCGGAGAAAAAATAGATATTGTGCGATGGAGTGAATCTTCAGAGACTCTGATTTCCAATGCGCTTATGCCCGCCCAAGTCAGCAAAGTCGCTTTGTGCTTTGAGTTGGGCGGAGCTACCGTTGTTGTCGACGAAGAGCAGCTGAGCCTGGCAATAGGAAAGCACGGCCAGAATGTTCGCCTCGCCGCCAGACTGGCAGAATGGGATATCGACATATTGACTCCGAATGAATACAATCAGGAGATCGAACGCCTGTCAAATGGTCTGAAAAATGTCGAAGGAATCGATGATACATTTGTGGATAAGTTAATTGCTCTCGGCATTATATCGGTTCTGGATTTGGCTGAAATAGGCGTGGAACCTTTGGTTAAAGAAATTGGTATAGATAAGGAATTAGCCACAAAAGTTATTGCCGCTGCCGCCGAAGAAGCTAAAAAACAAACTGCTGAGACACAACAAACAACGGCAGAAAACATTCTTGACAAAGACAAACCGGCCGAGACTGATAACCAGCAGAGTCTGGAGAATTAGATTTGTAACTGAGAGGCATTGAATTGGCAACAACAAGAGTTTATATATTGGCCAAAGAGCTTGGTGTTAAAAGCAAAGCCATAGTTGAAAAATGTCAGGCTGAAGGCCTGGACGTTAAAAACCATATGTCCACGATCTCCGCTGGCCTGGGGGCGACCATTCGTGAATGGTTCTCGGAGGGAATACACAGTACTACTGTTGAAGTTACTGACCATGTTGACCTTAAAAAGGTACGAGTTAAGAAGAAAAAGGCCAAGAAGAATACCGAAGCTGAAACCGAAGCTGAAACCGAACTTGAGCCCGAAGCCAAAGCCGCTGCCGTTGAAACTGACCAAACAGCTGATACCCAGCCCCAGATCATTGCCGAAACTGGCGAACCTGAGCCTGAACCGGAATCTGTAGAGCCAGAACCTGAGCCTGAACCAGTAAAACTTAAGCCGGAACCAGTGGTCCCTGCAGGGCCAATGATGACAAAACCATCGCCGGTAAAACTTACCGGGCCGCGTGTGATACGGGTCGAAGCTCCAGAAGTTGACAAACCATTTAGACCGAAGCCGAAACCAAGACCTTCCAGAGTCAAACATAACGAATCGGCCAGTGAGCCTTTGATGCTCTCGGCGCCGAAGGACATAAGCACAGTTAGCAAAAGGGGCAAAAAGGGTGCCAAGCGAAAAACTCATGGACGCAGGCACGAAACGACGGATGCTAATACTGAAAAAGAGCGTTCTGTCAGAAAGATACACTCAAAGGACCTTGAGGAAAGACGCGCAAGGCTTGAGGCGGCCGGTGGTGAAGGCTTGCGAATGCGGCCGACTCGTAGGATTGAAATAAGAACACAATCTGAAGATTTACCTGCTCATATCCGTCCGGAAAAGGCTATCGTTTCAGAGCCAATTACCGTCAAGGATTTATCCGCCGCGATGGGAGTCAAGATCGGAGATATTATAACCCAGCTGATGAGACAGGGAACAATTGCTACCGCCAACCAGACGATAGCTACTGATGTGGCTGAATTAATAGCGATTGATTTTGGTGTTGAGTTGGTTGTGGAGTTGCAGGAATCGCTTGAACAGAAGATCGCCGAGAAGTTTGAAAACCGTGCGAAGAAAAATATCCAAAGACGACCGCCAATAGTAACAATGCTTGGGCATGTCGATCATGGCAAGACCAGTCTCTTGGACAGGATAAGGTCTTCTCAGATAGCCAGCGGTGAGGCTGGCGGAATAACCCAGCATATCGGGTCATATCAGGTTGAGGTGGGAGGAAAAAAAGTAACCTTCCTTGACACACCCGGCCACGCAGCATTTACCGCTATGCGGGCACGCGGCGCAAACATGACAGATATAGTTGTCCTTGTAATTGCGGCCGATGATGGAGTTATGCCGCAAACTGCCGAGGCCATACATCACGCAAAAGCTGCCGGAGTTTCCATAATCGTAGCGTTAAATAAAATAGATCTTCCAGGAATTGATACCAATCGTATCTACGGACAGCTTGCCGAACATGAATTGACACCGACAGAATGGGGTGGAGATATCGAAGTGGTCAAAACAAGTGCGACCACTGGCCAAGGCATAGAGGATTTAATCGAGCATCTTGATTATCTTGCCGAGTTGCGACAGTTTTCCGCAGACCCTACGATACCTGCCACTGGGTGGGTAATTGAGGCGAAGATGAGTACAACGCAAGGCGCCGTTGCTACGGTACTGATCAAAGAAGGAAAACTTAAGAAGGGCGATATTGTTTTTGCCGGCAAGGGTTGCGGCAGAGTACGGACGCTGAAAAATTGCTATGGCAAAAATATCCCCAAGGCTGTCAGTTCGATGCCGGTTGAAATATCCGGTCTTAGCGATGTACCGCAGGCTGGCGACAGTTTTTTCTGTCTCAAGGATATTAACACAGCTAAAGAAGTTGCCGAAGATAACAGACAGCGTTCCCGCCAGAAAACACTGACACGAGGACGAGTAGTTACGCTTGAGAACCTCTTTAGCCAAATCGAGGCCGGTAAGGTTAAGGAGGTTAACGTTATACTTCGGGCAGATGTGCAGGGCTCAGTAGATGTTTTGCTGAAATATCTTACCGATCTGAACACTGATGAAGTGGGGGTAAGAATTTTACACGCTGCCGTTGGCGGGATTACCGAAGGCGATGTTGTCCTGGCCGAAGCCTCCGGCGCGATTATCATTGGATTTAATGTTGTTCCTGAGGATGCCGCGGCAAAAGCAGCAGAGATAAGCAAAGTTGACATTCGGCTTTATAATATAATTTACAGGATAACCGAAGACCTCAGAAAAGCTATGTCAGGAATGCTAGAACCGGAGGAAAAGGAAAATCATCTCGGCAAACTGACTGTGCGTGACACGTTCAAGGTATCCAACGCAGGAACAATTGCAGGCTGCTTTGTCAACGACGGACAGGTTGCAAGAAACGCAAGACTCAGGCTGATACGCGATAATATAGTTATCAAAGATAAATGTGTAATTGGTTCGCTGAAACATTTCAAAGACGACGTGCGTGAAGTGAAAGCCGGTTTGGAATGCGGCATTAAAATTGACGGTTTTGATGACATTAAAATTGGCGACGTTTTCGAAGCATACGAAATAGTCCAGATAGCAAGAACTATTTAAAGTTGAAACAGGGAAATAGACAATTAAAGGTAGCCAGGGTAGTGGCCGAAGCGGTCAGCGATATTATTAACAATCACCTCCAGGACCCTCGCATCGAAGGACTCATAAGCGTAACTGAGGTGAAGATGACACCGGACTTAAAAAATGCCCACGTACATCTTAGCGTCCTGGGTGCCGTTGGCGTTGAGAAAAAAAGCTTCTCAGCAATTGAACATGCTGCCGGATATATCCAGGCTTTGCTCGGACAGCGCATGACCTCAAAATTCTGTCCGCATCTGTCATTTAATATTGACGACAGGTTGAAACGCAGTGCTGAGACAATGAAAATGATCGATGAAGTTGCCAACGAACCACTGGATTGGCAGGAACAGACAAATCAAAATGATGTTGGTGATATAACAAAATGAAAGACAGCAAAAAATATTCTCAAAAAATAAAAAAACTGTTCTCCGAACTGAAACGTCAGCCGGGCAAAATCGACAAACCGGATTACGACGATCCTATCGAGGCTCTTATCTACGCGACGATTAGCGAGCATCTCTCGCTCTCTGCCGCAAAAGCTGCTTACAAAAAGTTGAACAGCCATTTCGTGGACTTCAATGACCTGCGTATTTCAAGGCCTGAAGAGGCCGTAGAGGTTCTCGGTTCAACTCGGCCCAACATCAACAAGATCGCACAAACACTTAACGATACATTACAGGCTATATTTGCCAAATATGACAGGCCAAGTCTTACCGAACTAAAAGAGATAGGCAAGAGACCTGCCAGAGAAATCCTCGAAAAGCTTGAGGGTATCAGTCCTTTCGTTATTGATTATGTTGTGCTGACGGGACTGAAAGGTCATGCTGTTCCGCTGACGCAAAAAATGATAGATTATCTAAAGGCATGTGACAATGTGCATCCTGATGCGGAAGAAAAAGACATAACAGGTTTCCTGGAAAGACAGGTTTCCGCTTCAAATACTTACGTTTTTTATGTCCTCCTTCGTCAGGCCAGTGAATCATGCAAAAAAAACGTTAAAAAAACCGCTAAAAAGAAAGTGTTTGTAAAGAAGACAGAGTCGAAAACCACAACAAAAAAAAAGGTTAAGAAGAAGAAAAAGTAAACAGATATTGGAATAAAATATGACACAGAAAGTGCTCAAATTAGGTGTACCCAAGGGCAGTCTTCAAAAAGCAACTTTTGATCTTTTCGAAAAGGCCGGGTTCAATATCAGTGGATACGAGAGAAGCTATTTTCCACGCGTCGATGATGAAGAGTTGCAATTGATAATGTTACGAGCCCAGGAAATGAGCAGATATGTTGAAGACGGCGTTCTCGACGCTGGTTTTACCGGCAGTGATTGGATAGCAGAAAACAATTCCAAAGTTGTCCAGATCTGCGAACTTCTTTACAGCAAAGCCACCTCTAATCCCGCAAAATGGGTACTTGCCGTGCCGAACGAGTCAAAGGTAACTAAGCCAGAAGATTTGGAAGGTGCTATAATTGCCACCGAGCTTATCGGAGCCACAAAGAAGTACTTTAAGAAAAAGGGCATAAATGTAAAAGTTGAGTTTAGTTGGGGCGCAACAGAAGTAAAGGCACGCCTTGTCGATGCCATAGTGGAGTTGACTGAAACGGGCTCTTCCATAAAGGCAAACAATTTGAGAATTATCGATACCCTGCTGGTTTCCACAACTCGCTTTATAGCCAACAAAGAGGCCTGGAAGGATGACTTCAAAAAACAGAAAATCGAAAACCTTTCGATTCTTCTAAATGCCGCCATTGACGCCAAGACAACCGTTGGAATGAAAATGAACGTTAACAGGAAGGACCTTGATACTGTCCTGAAAATATTGCCGGCCGAACGAAGCCCCACAATATCGAGCCTGGCCGATGAGCAATTTGTTGCCGTGGAAGTTGTTGTTGCCGACAAACTTGAACGCAAGATAGTCCCCGAACTGAAAAGGGCCGGCGCCTCTGGTATAATTACGTATCCGCTGAATAAAGTAATACACTAATTTCGTTTAGTACTAATTTTTTATAAGGAAGAAATATGTCTGGTCATTCACATTGGGCAGGAATCAAACACAAAAAAGCCGCTAATGACGCCAAACGAGGCAAAGTCTGGAGCAAAGTCGCCAGGATGATAATTGTAGCGGCAAAAAACGGTGGCGGCGACCCTTCGCAAAACCTTACTTTGCGTTATGCGATTGACAAAGCAAAACAGGCCAATATGCCCAAGGACACAATTGACAAGGCCATAAAAAAAGGAACCGGCGAAGGTTCGACGGTCAGTTTTGAAGAGGTTCTTTACGAAGGCTATGCCCCCGGCGGCGTGGCAATAATGGTCGATGCTCTTACCGACAATCGCAACAGGACTGGCCCGGAAATAAAAAAGATTTTTGAAAAACGTGGCAGTTCACTTGGAACCAGCGGATGTGTTAGTTATTTATTCAGCAAGATGGGGCTGATTACCGTCAGCACAGAGACAATTGGCGAGAATGAACTGATGGAGATAGCCCTTGCATCCGGTGCTGACGACATGGAAAAAATAGGAGACGTTTTCGAAATAACCTGTGCCCCAGACGCCTATGAAGAGCTCAAAAAAGCTATAGACGCTAAAGAAATCCCCACCGAACTTGCTGAGATCTCAATGATTCCGGCAAACACCATTCCGATAGCAGAAATTGATGTAGCAAAAAAAGTCCTCAGTCTCATGGAGGATTTTGAGGACCACGAAGACGTCCAGAATGTCTATGCCAACTTCGACATACCAGAGGAAATCCTGAACCAACTGGAATAAACATAATTACTGACTTTTGGGCTTCGTATTTTCTCCAGGTTTTAGCGCGGACAATCGTCTTTTCGCGTACTCGTATTTTTCCTCGCCGAGTCGGCTGAACATCTCTCTGCCCGGATACATTACCCGATAAGTTTCGCGATAGCTGTCTTCAATTTCAATTGTTCTGGTGTAATTTCGAATTGCGATTTCATTTTTGTTGAGCATCTCCGCGGCGTTTGCAAGCTTTAGCCGTAATCGTCCTGAGTTCGGATACCGCACAGCCGCCTGGCGAATACTGTCATATTCTTTTTGCAGCCATTTTTTCTTTTCCCGTGGAACTGAGATGTTGCCCAATTCACTATAAACCTCTGCTATTTTTTCAAAATTCTTAAAATCGGCTTCATCCCGATTTATAGCCTCCAGCAGACAGCTTCCAGCTTCCAAAAGCATGTCACTATCTTTTTGAACACCCTGTGATTGAAAAACATGCAGCTTCATACGCCCATTCATCGCCGCCGAAGCGGGATCAAAACGGTCATCGGCAGCAGCGATATCCAACAGAGCCTGTGCCCTCACAAAATCGCCCTGAACGATTAACGCATTTGCCATGTGCATTTTTACAGAAGTTTTGCAGACAGGTATCAGCACATAAGTCAGATATACTCCAAACAGAGCGGCCACCGCCAAGATCATAATCGTTCTAAGCCAGGGCATAGGCTTTAATATAAACATTGCTCGCAGCTTCTCATCGCTATCCACTGAAACTACACAGGCAAGTACTGCCCAAAAAGCCGTCAGTATCCCAAGCTCAAATATAGCGAAATCGATACAATTGTGAATCAGCAAAACGACTATCACGCAAAACAGTGACGCTATGGCAATTTTGCCCAGTCTCATTTTTTCATTTTGTGTCGCCATGAGCAAAAACAGGCTGCAGAAAACAACTGCTGGCAGTACATACAAAACACTGACAACATAAATTACAACCATAGGCTGCCGACCTACTTCAGATCGCATAATGGCAGGCCTTACAATCAACAGCACTATCGATATTGCCGCGGCACAATAAATTGCCCGAGTTTTTGAGTATGTCTCTGGGTTCTGAGCGTTCGGCAAAGAATGTTTTTTGCCAAAAACAATTCTATAAATAGGCCCAAAAATTGCCGCAAGCAACCCCAGCAGTCCCAGCGGACCGTATTGGCTCAGGATACTAAGCAAAAAATTATGCGGATCGCGTACCGTTTCCAATGCCGCCGCATCTTTATAGTGCGGATAGAAGCTGGAAAAGTTTCCTCCTCCAACGCCACCCAACCTGTGCCCGGCTATCATTTTTGCGGTGCCGACCCAGTACTGCCATCTTACGAGCATGGAGTTACCGCCCGGCAGCCGCCCATTTGATAAGCCGTACCACACGATAGTAGCCCCGGCTGCGATAGCGACACACACACAGGCGATAACAATAAGCCACTTGTATTTAGCCAGCTTTTCGCCTAACAAAAGATACACACAGAACATAACCGCCCCAAGCATTGCCGCGACAATTGCGCCTTTGCTTTTTGTAATTATCAACCCCGCAACAAGGATCAGGAAAATGACAGCGGTAATAATAAATTCCTGGCCGAGTTTGCGATTTGCTTTTAACTTTCTGCAATGCTGAGCAAAAAAAACCAACCCACACCCAACAGCTATCAACGCAAACGCTCCCGCGGAATTTCCCGTTGTGAAAAATCCTCTAATGTCCTTCGAGTAAAGCCTGTGTTCGTAGAGCATATGCTCAAAAGAGCCTGGTTTAATACCAAGAGGAAAAAGCTGCGCCCGTGAGTTCTGCTCATATTGTTTTATCATCACATCGTTGCTGCTGAAGAACTGGTCAGCACATTGAGTAAGCCCAACCACGCCCAACGCGACAATAGTGAACAGCAGAATTTTTTTTCGTGATTCTGTGCTTAGAACTTGTACCAGCATAACCGCCATAAACATAGGTGCCGTCAATGTCGCCAGATCGGTAATCGCCACACGCTTATTGGAAGCGACAAAGATGCTTATCAGACCGGCAACAATAAATATGCCCAGCCCTGCCTCTATGCCCGAATATCGATACACTATTTTTCTGCTGAATAAATTGCAAATCAGCCACACCACAGCCAGAAAAAATAGAATCGCCGAGATCGTCAAGCTGTAAATACTACCTAGTTGACCGCTGGCAACGATATTCGAAAGGACATTCGGGCTTTCGGTAAAAGTTGCCCGCAGGCTTATCACACAAAGACAAAAAACCAATAATATCGGCTCAATGATTCTTAGTGCTCTACCTTTTTCCAGATTATAGTCTCGCCGAAGCTCCGTCATTTCGTCCCGCAGTTTCCAAAACAGCAATTATCGCCAGTATCATTACCGTCTGCACAAATATCAAAATCGCATAAGCAGCGCTGACCTGACTCAGAACTATCGCCCCGGCCCCGGTGCACAATGTTGCCAGATACAATGTCAAGACTGTCTGAGTTTCACTCAGACCGCGTTTTTTGAGCCGATGTGAAAAATGCTGAGTGTCCCCGACGAATGGACTTTTGCCCTGTGCAATTCGCAATATCGTAACGCTGATAAAGTCGTACAATGGCAAAGCCATAATCACCAGAGGCGTAAGAACCGCATACCATCGCCCGCTTTGAGCCTGGTGATAATACGTCGTCCGTAGCGTCAAAATAGCCACAAAAAATCCGACCACAAACGACCCCGCATCTCCCATATAAATACTTGCCGGGCAGAAGTTAAAAATCAAAAATCCCAGCAGTGTTCCCACAAAGACAATCGACAAGGCTCCGACAAACACCTGCCCGCTCAACACCGCCATTACAAAAAGAATCGCTACCGTAATTGCCGCGATCCCTCCGCTAGCACCGTCCATATTATCGAGAAAATTAAACGTGTTAATAATCAGAACTATCCAAAAGGCACTGAGCAGCGAGGCAACAATTCTATTGGTTATAAAAAGTTCCACCCGAACATTTGCCCCCACGGCAACTGTCAGGGCAACAATAAATTGAACAATCAACTTTGTGCTCGGCCGCAGATGTTTTATATCATCCCACAATCCGAGCAGACAAAGTGCTCCTGCTGCGGCTATTACTATGACCAGCTCAGGTATTTTGCTGACGAACCCCTCAATATGAATAGTAACAAATTCGCCGAGCCAGTTCAGATAACCACTCTGAGCCAGCAATTTTACTAGTATAATACCCCCTGCCATAAAAAAACCCAGACAGGCAAATATCGCTACCCCCCCGCCGAGCGGAACTACTCTTTCGCCGAACCTGTCAACACTTGGCTTGGCCGAAAAACCCCGCCCAAAGGCCAGCCTCTTCGCCACCGCAGTCAGAACTACCGACAGCACAAGCGAGCTAATGAACAGTATTACAGCTAATATAACCATTAACCGTCATTCTAACCAATCTCAACACACCTGGCAACTTTTTACTTTAGATCGAAAGTTTGGTTTGTTGGCGTAACGAAACCAAAACTTGTCATTTTGTTGATATTCCAATATAATCACAGCCTGAGTGGTAGCTATTGCTGAAATTATTATAATTGATTCAAAATAAAGGAACTTAAAGATGTCTAAGAAAATCAGATGGGCCGTCATAGGTTCAGGCGGAATTGCAAGAAGAAGGACCATACCTGAGGGAATAATTTCTGCCGACAACGCGAAATTAGCTGTCGTTTATGATATAAATGCTGAAGTAAATGCCGCCGTTGCCAGCGAGTTCAATGCCCCGGCTGCCGGCAGTATCGAGGAGCTGCTCAAGGCGGATATTGACGCGGTCTATATTGCCACCCCTGCCAATGTCCACTGCCAACAGACCCTGGCCTGCGCCGAAGCCGGCCGACATGTATTATGTGAAAAGCCCCTGGGCATGAACGTCAAGGAAACTGAGACAATGGTTGCTGCCTGCAAAAAAGCAAATCTGTCTCTGGGTACGGCATTTATGATTCGCTTTCATACACAGCACAAGGCCGCTCTTGAAATGATTCAGGCAGGCAAACTCGGCAAGCTGGTTTATGGCAGAGCGCAGATGTCAGGCTGGTATCCTCCAATAGAAGGTGCCTGGCGTCAGGACCCCACTATGGGCGGCGGAGGTTCGCTTATGGATATGGGCGGCCATTGCATCGACCTGCTGGAAATGTTCTTCGGCAAAGTCAAAAGGGTAAGCTGCTTTACCGACAATATGGTGCACAATTACAAAAGTGAAGACGCAGCCGTAACGATGTTACACTTCGAAAATGGTGCATTTGCAACTGTTGATAATTTCTTCTGCATACCGGACAGCAGCAGTCTGTTCGCACTGGAAATCTATGGTTCCATGGGCTCAATAATAGCCAAGGGCACTATCAATCAAGGTGACCAGGGTGAGATGACAGCTTATCTTGAGCAAAGCAGCGCCGATTATAATGCACAACAAGATCACAAAATGTCAGAGCCGATCATGATTTCTCCCCAACCGTACAACACATATCGCAGTGAGATCGAAGAATTCAGCCAGGCAATTATTGAGGGTCGCCAGCCATATAACAATGCCGAACTGGGCATGCGAAGTGAAAAAATACTCGAGGCTTGCTACGAGTCCGCAAAAACCGGTAAAGTTATAGAAATCAATTGACAATAGTTTTCATATCAGTTAAAAAGACTGTTAAGTTCCGGCAAGGAGAGAGACCTTTTTAATTAAAGGAGCCGAAGGGGCAATCGGTCAAGAGCCGAGAAACTCTCAGGCAAAAGGATCCTGCTGGAAGACCTAATCTGGAGAGTTGGCTTGATGCCAACACCGAAGGGTAAATTATCTCAGGTAACAGGACAGATGGGCATAACGGGAAGTTATATTCTCGCTATGCCCTTTTTTTATGCAATAATCAATAAAACTATTGACTTTTGCATAATTTTGCTTAAATTTAACACTATCTTGTTGCCGAGGATCTTTTGTTGGACAAAATAACGAAAAAAAAACCTTTTAAGTACACCCAGCCAGAGGCAGAGCCTAAGTTTTCTGCTTTATACCAGCGGCATATCGCCCTTGCTGCCAAAGCTCAAATTGTGCCTTTTGCTGGCTACCTGATGCCGTTATGGTACAGCTCGATAAGTGCCGAGCACAATGCCGTTCGAACGACGGCAGGCCTGTTTGACTGTACACACATGGGCGTATTGGAAATAGCCGGCTCAGGAGCCGAGCAGTTTCTCAACACAATTACCGTCAATAATGTCAGCGTCTTGGCTACCGGACAGGCGCAGTATTCGTATATTCTTGATTACGCCGGCAACGTTCTCGACGACATTATCATCTACCGCAGGGCCAATGGGCTTTTCATGCTGGTTGTCAACGCTGCCAATGAACTGAAGATCAAAACATGGCTGGGTACTATGCAAAACGCCCCCTTAATCAAGGATTTAAAAGACCCTGATGATAGCGGCGACGATGCCAAGGTTGATTTAGCGATTCAGGGTCCCGCCTCGATTGAATATCTGGAAAAATTGACAACTGCCGATTTGAAGAAGCTTAAACCCTTTACTTTCCTCGAAACCAGGATCGCTGGTATCGATGCCATCATTTCAAACAGTGGATATACCGGCGCCAAAGTCGGCTTTGAGCTTTTCGTTCATCCGGCCAAAGCACCATCGTTGTGGGATAAGCTCATTGCCTCCGGCGCTGTTCCGTGTGGTCTTGGAGCCAGAGACAGTCTGCGAATCGAGGCAGGCCTGCCTTTGTATGGCCATGAAATCGCCGGAAAATTCAATATATCGCCATTTGAACTCGGTTACGGCTGGACGGTCAAACTTGATAAAGAATTCTTTATTGGCAAAACTGTTATGCAGGACAAGATCAGCACATTCAATATGCAGGTTGTTCGGGTCAAACTGCCGGGAACCAGAGGCATCCGTCCAGTTCGTCAGGATGATGCGCTGCTGGCAGATAACGGAAAATGTATCGGACATATTTTAAGTTGCGCCAGAGCTGGCGAAAATCAGATAGCTCTTGCCTATATAAAAAAGCAATACACAAACAGGGACAGTTCGGCGAATATTTATTATCTTGCCAGAAATCAAAGCCAACTGCAGAATGGCAAAAAGGATAAGGTTCAAATCGGCGATATCCTTGAGCCTGATATAAACGGCATTATTGTAAATAGATTTGAGAAATTTTAACAGAGGACATAAAAATGATTCCAGAAGATCTGCTGTACACTAAAGAACATGAGTGGGTAAAAATCGAAGCTGACACTGCAATCGTAGGCATAACTGACTATGCTCAGCGATTGCTTAGCGAAATTACTTTTGTTGAGTTACCCGCTATCGGGAAAAAAATCGATCTCGGCGGCGAATTGGCTATGGTTGAAAGTTCAAAAGCTGCCAGCGATGTTTACTGTCCATTTCCCGGCGAAGTTATCGAAACCAACAGCCTGCTCGAATCTCAGCCTGAGCTGATAAATGATGATTGTTTCAATCAGGGCTGGATAGCCAAGATCAAAATCGAAAATTCTGACAGCTCCGGCATGATGAATAGTCAGGAATATGAACAATATCTCAAAGGTATGTAGGAGGACAAATGCCTTTCATAGCTAACACCAAACAACAACAGCAGGAAATGCTGGATACGATAGGCCTGACAATGGACGAGTTGTTCTCGGATATTCCG
>CAZOPG010000017.1:0-13644 GCA_964581585.1 uncultured Planctomycetaceae bacterium
AACAAGGGCCAAACGGCGAATACTTACAGTTCATGACCTGAGAAGATACAAGCTGCCAAAGCTTTATAAAAAATCCAAGCTTGACAGATTTGAGACCGCAGTAAAAAGGGCTGACCATTTTATTGCGGTTTCCCAGTCAACCAAAAATGACTTCTGTGATATCTTCGGAATAGCTGAGGAAAAAGTGGACGTTGTACACCTGGCCGCTGATACCGTGTTTGAACTGGCGGACGAGTCGAAAAAAGTAGAAATTAAAGAGCGATTGTCTGCGAAATTTGGTGTTCGGCTGGATAATTATCTGATAACTTTTTCGTCGCCAGATGAACGCAAAAATGTTAGGCGAGTGATAGAAGCTTTTGTTTCGCTGCGGGGGAAGATACCGGATAATTTCAAGCTGGTGGTTGTTGGAAATTTGCCAAGGAATGATGAGCGGTTCAAAACGATTGATCTCGACAAAATCGGGGACAATGTTATCTTGGCTGGGCCCGTGGAAGAAGTGAAGAGCCTGCTTGCCTGTGCTGACGGCCTTATCTTTGCCAGCCTTTATGAAGGGTTTGGACTGCCAATCGTAGAGGCGTTTGCCTGTGGTACTGCTGTCATAACGTCAAACAACTCTTCGATGCCCGAGGTGGCCGGTGATGCATGCTTATACGTTAACCCCTATAGCACCGAGTCGATAGCTGAGGCGATTACCAGGTTGTGTTGTGAATCTGATTTGCGAAAGGAGCTTGTTGCCAACGGCTCTGAACGACATAAGCAATTTAATTGGCGCAAAAGTGCCGAGAAAACTTTAGACATTTATAACAAACTTATATGATTCGTGTGATACCACCTAAAAGGTCGACGGTAAACCGGATGTTATCAAATCAGCCTCTATAGCTCCCCTTTGGCACATTTTCTCCAAAAGAGCAATTATATCGGAGTAAGGGATTTCCAGTCCTGAGCGTTGTTTTTTTTGTTTGTCGGCCACAAGAGGGGCCCCAAGAGTACGCACCAAGTCGCCAACCTCATACCGGCATTTAAGCGGGCCGATCAGGTTGCCTGTACCAGGGTCCTTTCTCATAACTGACATATATTTATCGTCTTTGCGAGCGTTGATAATTATTCTGCCGTCGTCTGATTCGATGAAAACATCCTCCTGGCAGTTGATTGGCGAGCCGAACAAAACGATGCGCGGCGTGGAGTTGCGCGAGGCAAAAATCACCTTTTTTGTCGTCTGGTACACTTCTTCGACATAGAAGTCCCCGGCAATAATTGTTCGCGATATCGTAATGTTATCAAATTTGCGTAAATATTTATATGCGGCAAATCTAATTTCAAAATCATCGTCGTTAATTAGTCGGCTCATCAACGCGACAACATCCTTGCGTTTTGCCGCTGTTCCTACAGCATCAAGAGCCTCAATTCGATAGCCTGAATCTTTGTCCTGCGCTATATCGCGGAGGATTTTAAGTTCGCGGTTGCCGCCTCCAATATTCAACATACATCTTGCTACGCTGAGCCGGACACCTGCCTCAGAGGAAGACAGAAGCTTTTCAAGTTTAATCAACGAACTCTTGCCGATCGCCTCAAGGCTTATCTCAGCTGGCCGCTTGTCAACCTGAAGACGAAGATTTTCAATTTGTTTATCTATCTGCTGTGCCTGCGACGAAGCATTCGGAGCTAAATAAAGGGCCTTGACCAGATTTATGAATTTCTCCTTTTGCTGCCTGAATGCATCGGGTACAGATAAGTAGATTATGCTGTCCGAGACGGCGTTTGCCACATCGCTCCCGAAACGTTCGTTTATCCGGTTGCGAATCAATCCCACCATCTTATAGTTGGGCTCAAAAAGGGCTAATACAGTTTTTTGAGACTGAGTTATTTTTCCGCCAGCAAGGATATAGCCTGTGTTAAGGTCGACCCCTGCATCGCCAATTTTGTCGATAAAGACCGCCCCGGCAGTAACAGCCATCGTTTTTGAGGTTCCTATATCTGGTATCGATGGAATAGCCATGTGCATATCAGTTGTGAAAAGTTTACCGCCGGATAGCGATATAGTCTGTGTATTGGGCAGGGACGTAACCTTTGCATCAAAGATATCACCGAGTAAGGCACCGGCAGGAATCTCTCCTTCAACCATGACTACCGCGGTTTTTTTGCTGTTAATCAGCTCTGTAGCATTTAATGGAGTTTTGCCGGGCGTACGCGTCAGGATATATTGCTTTAAATACTCCCTGATGCTTGGCGGACATTCTGCTGAGCCGGTTTCGCCCGGCAGCATTACCAAACCAATCCCTTTGACAGATATTGGCCTAAACGCGACAATCTCCGCAAGAGAGCCTACGGTCGCATAGGGATCGAGAGTCTGTTTGGCTTGTGGCTCCTCGATTTTGACAGACTCTCTGCAACCAGGCAGAAAAATGCCCATAAGCCCGGCCATCATCGCCAAAAGCAGGAAAGGGTTAGAGTATCTCTTTTTTGTTCGGTCTGTCCACATATCTCATTACCCCAGTAAACCATCCTTGATTATATGTCTTCCATGATTTTACAATCCCATGATAATATGCTGCCCGCCAAATGATGTCAAGAGTTTTGTCATCGCTGACAATATTAACAGACACAAATCAGCCGTAACATTTTGCCACCGTTAAGGCCAATCTCAAAATTATGGAAAAAAAGCTGGAAAAAACCGCTCATTCCATTACAATGCCGCAAATATGAAATTTGTGCTTATTGATAAAGTTCTGTCTTTTCAGCTTGGCTGCGAGCTTACAGCGACAAAAAGCGTCTCGCTGTCCGAGGAGTATCTGGGTGATCATTTCCCGATATTCCCAGTTCTTCCAGGCGTTTTGCTCCTGGAAGGCATGATTGAGTCGGCCTCGTGGCTGGTTCGCCTGACCGAAGCAGAAAGCGGAAAACCCATCCATAGTATGATACTACTGGCTCAGGCCAGAAATGTAAAATATAAGAGTTTTGCCGCACCAGGTACGAAAATAGAGTATAACGTCAAAGCCAAGGCCATTGAAGAAAACCTCAGCAGTTTTAGCGGAACGGGTTTTTGCGACAACGAGGCAATAGTCGAGGCAAAGTTCAGCCTGAGACACTTTAATCTGGCTGATGAAAAACCTTCAATGGCTGCGACGGATGCGGAGATTATCAAAAATATGAAAAAACGCTGGAAACTATTGTATCAATAAGTGATAATGGACTAAAAGACAACATTACCGGAGGTAAAAGTATGGCAATGGCACGGGAACAGATTTTAGAAGAAATACAGGAAGTCCTGATAGACGCTCTTGGCGTTGACGATGACGAAGTAACGCCACAAGCTACTCTGATGGCGGATTTAGGCGCCGAGAGCATAGATTTTCTGGATATTGTTTTCAGGATGGAAAAATCTTTCGGCATCAAGATTCCAAGAGAAGAGTTGTTTCCTGCCGAAGGGCTGATGAGCAATAGTGATTTTGTCAGTGGTGGAAAGATTACAGAAAAAGGACTGGCCGAATTGAAGGCTCAGATGCCGCATACCGATTTTGCCTCATTTGAAGCCAACCCCGATGTTAACAAAATACCCGATCTGTTCACGGTCGATGCGCTTGTGAACTTTGTTGAGGCCAAGCTTAACAACGCTGGTTAAAGGCATAGAATGCGTTGGATTTGGATAGATAAGTTCATAGAGTTTAATAGCGGTAAAAGTGCGGTGGCACTGAAAAATGTTACCCTTGCCGAGGATCATCTGCATGATCATTTTCCCGGCTTTCCCATAATGCCGGAGTCTCTGATGATTGAGGCGATGGCACAGACTGCTGGTATACTCGTTGGCGAATCACGCGGTTTCAAGGAAAAGGTTATCCTGGCAAAAATAAAAAAGTGCGTATTTAGCGACTATGTCAAGCCTGGAGATACCATCCTGCTACACGCCGAAATTGAATCGATAGCAGATGAGGCAGCCAGCACCATTGGGAAAATTACCTGTGACGGAAAATTAATTGCCGAGGTTGACCTTATGTTCAGCCACGTCGACCAAAATCTTGCGGGCAAAAAGTTTCCCGAAGAGAATTTTGTTTTCACAGACCTGTTCGGCCTGGTTCTCCGTGATTTCGGAATTGAAGTGCCAAAGGTGGGACCGAATAAATGAAAAACCCCGGCGTAGTTATAATAGGCCTTGGAGCGACAACCCCACTCGGATTAACAACGGAGCAAACCTGGCAAGGGCTTTGTCAGGGAGAGTGTGGGATCGGGCCGATAGAAGCTTTTGACCCCGCTGGATTTGCATGCAAAATCGCCGGCCAGGTGCAGGAATTTAAGATAAGGGACTATATTCCTAAATCGGTGCGTAAAACTACAAAGCTGATGTCGCGTGATATCGAATTAGCAATTTTGGTGGCACTGCAGGCTTTTCAAAACAGTGGACTCATTACTAAAGCTATAGATGAGGAAAACGTTAACATCAACCCCTCGCGAACAGCTATTAATATTGGGGCGGGCCTGATTAGCTGTGATCTTGTTGAATTGGCCCCTGCGGTTGCTAAAAGTATCACCGACGGTAAATTCGATATACTCAAATGGGGCAAGACGGACTTGAGGCGGTTACGCCTTTATGGCTGTTGAAATATCTGCCTAATATGCTTGCCTGCCACATCGGTATTATCCATGATATTCAGGGCCCGAGCAATACGATAACCTGTGCAGAAGCAGCGGGGCAGTTGGCTATAGGAGAAGCGGTTGAGATAATCATACGCGGAGATGCGGACCTGGCTCTGGCTGGCGGTGGTGAATCAAAAGTCAATCCGATCGTTATGCTGCGTCAGTGCCTGCTCAAAAGAGCGACTGAAAATAATGTGGAGCCAAAAAAAAGCTGTCGGCCCTTTGATGTAAACGCCAGCGGTTCAGTATTTGGCGAGGCGGCAGCAATGGTGGTTCTCGAAAATGCCGAGATGGCAAAAGCCCGCGGTGCAAAAATTTATGCTCAGATAGCTGGTTTTGGCCAGAGTAATAGTCTAAATTCTGAATATGAAAAACTTGAGCCGGACGGCAAAGGACTGCAGATTGCTATCGAAAAAGCGATTAGCCAGGCTGGTATAAAACCTGGTGAACTGGATTTGATAATTCCGCATGGTACGGGAATCCCATACGATGACAAGGCCGAGGCTACAGCTTTACAAAACATCCTCGGTGATGCTGCAGAAAAGATACCTGTATTTCCAACAAAAAGTATGTTGAGCAATACTGGTGCCGCAGCTGGTGCTTTGGATGTCGTGATTGCTGCCATTGCAATGAACGAGAGCAAAATACCGGCAGCGAAAAACTGTGACGAAAAGTTTGATGGCTGCAAATTGAACATATCGAATACCGAACAAAATAGAGAAATTCGTTACGCTTTATGTTGTAGTTATACTTATGGCGGACAAACCGCGGCGATTGTTTTGAAGAAAGTCGAGTAATGAGCGAAAGAGTTGTTGTAACCGGAATTGGCATTATCTGCCCGATGGGACATGACGTTGAGACCGTCTGGGGAGGGATGATGGCTGGTAAAAACGGAATGGGCAAGACGACCATCTTCGATGCATCGACATTTCCCACGACTTTTTGCGCTGAAGTGAAAAATTATAATTTAGCTGAACATATAAGTAAGCCCGAGCTTCACGAAAATTGTAACCGTGCAAGCGGCTTTGTACTAGGTGCTGCGACACAGGCCTGCAAACAGGCCGGGATCGATACCGAAACGGACGAGCCAACCGATGGAATTGATCGAAGCAGATTGGGACTCTATCTTGGTGCCGGCGAGGGTTCAGTTGATAATGAGCATTTCTTCGGAGCGATATCACAAGCCTGGGACGACGAAGCCGACAAGATGGATTGGTCTGTTTGGGCGAAGGTCGCTTTCGGCAAAATGCGGGCCCTGCGTGAACTGGAGCAGGAAGCAAACATGCCGGCAGCACATCTGGCTATGCTGGCAGGTGCTCGAGGTCCGAGCAGGAGTTGCCTTACGGCGTGCGCAGCAAGTACCCAGGCCATTGGTGAAGCGACCGAGATAATCCGAAATGGTCAGGCGGATATAATGATATCGGGCGGGGCGCATTCGATGATTCATCCGCTTGGGGTAACCGGCTTTAACCACTTAACGGCTCTTTCGACGAGGAATGACAGCCCCGAAACAGCATCGAGACCTTTCAGTGCCAGCAGGGACGGTTTTGTTATTGGTGAAGGAGCAGCGGTTATAATTCTCGAATCATTGACTTCGGCGACAAAACGCGGAGCAAAAATCCTTGCGGAAGTAATTGGCTATGGCAGCAGCAGCGACGCATTCCGCGTTACCGATATGCACGAAGAAGCGCGCGGTGCAGTTCAGGCAATCGAGGCAGCCATTGCAGATGCAAATATTAGCTATTCCGACATCGATTATATCAACACTCATGGTACTAGTACCTCCGAAAATGATTCTATCGAAACCAAAGCTATAAAAAAAGTTTTCAAAGAAGAAGCTAAGAATACCCCCGTCAGCAGTGTCAAAAGTATGGTAGGGCATCTGATTGGTGCCGCCGGAGCAACGGAGTTGATAACGTGTATTCTGGCGATAAGGGACAATATGCTGCCGCCAACGATAAATCTGCACGACCCTGCCCCGGAGATGGATCTTGACTATGTGCCGAACGAAGCGAGGAAGGCCGAAATTAATATTGCAATGAGCGAATCGTTCGGATTCGGCGGGCAAAATAACGTGGTGATAATTAAGGGAACCTCTAAAAATTCATTTTGACGAGCAAGCGAATCTTTTTGATTCGTCATTCCCGCCTTTATTATTTGTCATTCCTGCGAAAGCAGGAATCCGGGGTTTTAAGTGGTTAAATCTTTATATAGATCAATCCAATGGGGATTAGAATTTTCTTGAAATGCTCTAACTCAAAAGCCGTATTGACAAACCAGCCTGAAAATGATATATATGGGCTAAATTTGTGATAAAGTTTAAAACATCACAGCACAATTAACAGCACAAATGGCTTTTTGGAATTTTGATAATGTTCGTAAAGTGTTGTAAATAAAGGTTCGGAGGAGTGGCCGAGTGGCTTAAGGCGACGGTCTTGAAAACCGTAGTGCGGCAACGTACCAGGGGTTCGAATCCTCTCTCCTCCGTTTTTTAAGGATAAATTGGGTTTAATCGAAAAGGAATTAACATGAAAACAACATTCAAAATTGCCTTGTTTGCATTGGTTGCGCTATTTCTGGCCGGCGTTGCTGGCTGCGGTACAAGAGCCGATGAGAATACGCCAATCGACAAGATCAAGGCTGAAGTTGAGAAGATGGATGTGGCTGCACTTAGAAATTCGGCAATGGCTTATAAAGATAAAATAGTTGCCAAAAAAGGTGAAGTTGAGGGAATTGCAGCGAAGATCATGGCAATTCCTTTAGCGGATAAGTTAGGCGACGAAGCCAAAGGCCTTAAAGCTGATGTTGACAGTTTGAACAGTTCAATATCGAATCTCAAGGAACGCTTTCAGATCTATTATAATAAGCTCAAAGAAATGAAGGGTGATACGTCCGGATTGAGTCTTTAAACCCCAGGCGAGCTGCTAAAAGGTGATATGGAAATACTGGCACTTGAGCCCTATTACGGAGGCAGCCACCAGGCTTTTCTGGATGGATGGCAGGCGGTCAGCAGACATGAATTTACGCTTCTTACACTTGAGCCTTATAAGTGGAAGTGGCGGATGCGGCATTGTGCGATTACATTCGCTGATGAGTTGGGTGGCCATGTCGCTAAAGGACAAAAGTGGGATGTGATTTTTTGTTCCGATATGCTGAACCTGGCAGAGTTTTTGTCGCTTGCGCCGGCGGTGGTGCGGGAGTTGCCGACGATTTTATATTTCCACGAAAATCAGCTTACTTATCCGGTGCGGGTAGAAAGTGAACGTGATTATCAGTTCGCGATGACGAATATGACCTCTGCTCTTGCCGCGGACTGTGTATGGTTCAATTCGGCTTTTCATAGAGATTCATTTCTTGAAGCACTCGGGATATTTCTTAAGAAAATGCCGGACCATCAGCCTCTTGAGGCAATCGAACGAATCAGAAAAAAAACCGCTGTTTATCCACCTGGAGTTGAACAGATTTATATTCGGAAAGATCGAAGGCCTGGACCTTTGCGAATCCTCTGGGCGGGGCGATGGGAGCATGACAAAAATCCTGAAGATTTTTTCAAGGCGATGGAAATCTTAAAAAGCAAAGGCGTTGATTTTCGGATCAGTGTGATTGGGCAGCAGTTTCGAGAAGTGCCGGGGGTTTTTGGGCGGGGGCAAAAAGATTTTGCTGAGCATATAGATCGATGGGGTTATCAAGCCAGTAGGGCTGATTACGAAAAAGCTTTAACGGAGGCGGATGTGTTTGTCTCGACGGCAAATCATGAATTTTTTGGAATCAGTGCCGTTGAAGCCGGCCTTGCAGGAGTGTATCCGCTTTTGCCGAAACGTTTGGCGTATCCGGAGATTTTGGGCTTGGCTGAAAATAAAGAGGTTGGTGAATTTTATTATGACGGCAGCGTGGAAGACTTAGCGGATAAATTGATAGTGTTGGCCGAGCGAGGCGAAAAAAACAATTTATGGAACGGGGACTCTGCCAAAGTTACAAAAATTGTTGAAAGGTTTGAGTGGCCCAGGCTCGGCGCTATTCTGGATGATGCTGTTGAAATTACGCCAGGGGGCCGTTCAGGGCGATAGCCAAATCAGTATATCATCGGTACGATAGATCAAATTTCAAGTGTTGAAGATTGGTTTGCCGTACCTATCAGGTGAAGAAAATAATAATGAATTTTGGCGGTGTATCTATTCAGCCTTAAGTTCTCTGGCCATCAGTTCTTCCAGTGCCTGCGGAACGGTTTTGCCTGCAAATAATATCGAATAAACAGCTTCGGTTATCGGCATTTCTACGTTGTACTTTTTGGCGAGGGCCGTAACAGACTTGCAGGTTGAAACACCTTCCACAACAGAGTCGTTGGCTGTCAATGCTTCTTCAAGGCTGCTGCCGGAACCTATCCTTTGGCCAAATGATCTGTTTCTGCCTTTGGCTGATATGCAAGTCGTTACCAAATCGCCCAGCCCGGACAGTCCTGAAAAAGTGTGCTCGTTAGCTCCCATTGCCATGCCCAATCGCTTGATCTCAGCCAGCCCCCTTGCCAATAGAGCAGCCTTCGCATTGTCGCCAGCTTTAATTCCGTCGATTATTCCAGCCGCGATTGCGATAACATTTTTTACAGCACCACACAATTCAACGCCAAGTACATCGTCATTGCGGTAAATCCTGAACAAAGCAGTGTTAAAAGTTTGCTGGACTTTTTTTGCAACTTTTTCGTCTGCGCAGGCAATGGTCGCTGTCGCGGGCAGATGTCTTGCTAACTCGTCAGCGATGGTTGGGCCAGAAAGTGTAACAGGCGTTATGTTTTTGGCAATCACGCTGGAAAGTATTTCGCTAGGCCTTAGCAATGTCTTGTTTTCGATTCCCTTGGTTACAGATACTATCGGTATAGCAGGCGGTACATATTTTTTTAGCCGATCCCATACACTTCGCGTAAACTGGCACGGCACAGCTGAGAGGAGAAGCTCGGCATCGACGAAAATCTTTGAATCGTCAGAGGTAAATTCGAGCGAGTCGGGCAGTTTGAAGCCGGGTAGAAATTTTGTGTTTTCACGCTCTTGTTCGATTTGCTTTAATTGCTCAGCGTCATGGCCCCACATTTTGACACTCAGGTTCTTCTCGCAAAGCAGCATAGCACAAACGCTGGCCATTGCGCCGTCACCAATTATTGAAATTTTTGTGAACATTCTGGCATTAGATCACAATTTGGGCTGACTTGCAACTAAATTTCCCATTTGTTCCTATCAGGTCTGATTCTGTGCTTGTCCTGGGAATGGGGTGAAACCCTACTCAGCTTCGAGTTTGAGGCTGTCGATTCTCTGACGAAAAACCCTGGCAGCTTTGTCCAACTGCTCGGTGAGAATTTCGTTTTTGCCTGTAAGTTCTATGTTTTGACTTTTGATAGCTTTGTTTTCGGTAACTAATTTTTGACTGTTTTTTTCAAGTCCACTATTATTGTCTTTGAGAATTTTTATATCATCGGATAGCTTTTTATTAGCGGTGGAAAGCTCCCTGTTCTGGGTCTCTACTTTTCCGCTTGCTATTTCAACTTCTCCACGAGCAATATCCAGGCCACCAAGGAGCATGTTCCGGCTTTCGGTCAGATCGGTTCTTTGTTTGTAGAGCCAGCCGGTCAGGCAAAGATTGCAGATAAATACTACAATAAATGATATTATTACTATCCGTAGCGTGTGCGATTTTCTTTTTGGTTCTTTCTCGTTATAATCGCGGTAATCTTCATTTGGGGCCTTCGGTGTATCCAATTCATAATCAAGGAGCATACTGTCCATTTCTATTCTCCTAACTTAGCTGGCAGTTAACGAATTAATAACTTATACCAGACAGATTAATAATCGTGCACTCAGGCACGTCCATAAGGTACTTCGGAGCTTAAAAGAGTTCACTAAAGATGAAAATACTGCCAGTGGCCTTAATTGGCAGGGTTGGCTGTTTTCGGCTGCAGGAGGTAAATATCGAGATCGATATCTGGTTAGATTACCTTGTTATTACTGCGATAACGGGGTTTTGTAAACTTGACACTGTTGGGATAACCTGCGACAATCGTCGGGGAAATGAGTGAATATTTGACAGACAGTTTGTTTAGTTCCGATAAATCGCAGACTCCGCGGTGTAACTGCAGTGCAAGTGTTGCCCTGGACAATGGAGCAGACAGGTGCTTTGAGTACCTTGTGCCTGACGAATTTCTACCCATCGAAAAAGGTCAGCGTCTCGAGGTTCCGTTCGGCAGAGGAAATAAACTCGCACAGGGATTTTGCATCGGCGTTACAAAAGGGGACGATTTTTCTACGGCAATAAGACGGTTCAAGCTGAAAGTTGTTCACAGGGTTGTTGATAAGGAGCCGTTAGTGGATGAACAGCTTTTGGAGTTGGCCCAGTGGATAAGCGATTACTATGTCTGTCCGCTTGGGCAGGTGTTGGCGGCGATGGTGCCGGCGGCGGTGAAGAAAGGGGTTGGGGTAAAGACTGAAAAGTTGGTACACATTTGTGTCGGAGAAGCGAAGATTGCTGAAGTAGCAGATGGACTTCGCGGCAAAAAGCAAAAGCGAATTATCGAACTGCTTTGCCAAAACCAGGCATACAGTGCCAACTCTGCCATGGAGCTTAAAACACTATTGGCCGATGCTGAAACGACAAATGCCCCGATAAAAAAACTTGCTGAAAACCAAATCATTAAGATAAGCAGTCAAACGGTGCTGAAGTCTCTGCCGGTAATTGCTAAAGGCATTGGGGTCCATGGTGGAGATGTTGTTCTAAATGACGATCAGAATAATGCCCTTGCAAAAATAAACGCGGAAATCGAAACAGGCCGATTCGGTGTAACATTGCTGCACGGCGTAACGGATAGTGGTAAAACCGAAATTTATATCCGGGCAATTCAAAAGGTTCTGACGCAGAATAAGAGAGCTATTGTTTTGCTGCCGGAAATCGCCCTTACCACACAGACTGTACAGCGTTTCAGCCGACGATTTAAGAAAATAGCAGTAATGCACTGTCAGCTTACTGCCGCTCAGCGGAATGGGCAGTGGCAGAAGATAAAATCCGGCGATGCTGACGTTGTTATCGGTGCGCGGTCGGCGGTGTTTGCCCCCCTGGCAAATCTCGGTTTGATAATCGTTGATGAAGAGCATGAACCCAGCTATAAACAGGATACTGTCCCGCGTTATAATGGCAGGGATGTCGCCATAAAACGTGCTCAGCTTGAGAAGGGACATTGTATTCTCGGCAGTGCTACGCCTTCACTTGAATCGCTGCACAATTGTAAAATTAAAAAACATTTCAGCCTTATTTCTCTGCCAAATCGAGTGATGAATCTGGCAATGCCGGAAATGAAACTGATTGATATGAGCAGCCAAACCTCTGATGGTGAAGGGGTAAATCTTATCAGCAGTGAACTGCGGGAGCATATCAAAAAAACCATCGACAGGAAAGAGCAAATAATTTTACTGCTAAACCGTAGAGGCTATAGTAATTTTGTGTTCTGCTCTGGCTGCAAACACACCCTGCAGTGCCGAAATTGCGATGTAACGCTTACGTTCCACAGATCGGAAAAGCAGAGGAACGCTCCCGGCTATGCGATGTGTCACTATTGCCTTGCTCAGACGCTTGTGCCGAGAAAATGTGCGTTGTGCGGCAAAAAACTGATGATGATCGGGCTCGGTTCACAAAAACTCGAAGAGGAACTGGCACAAAAATTTCCCAGTGCCCGTACAGTTCGCGTTGACAGTGATTCAATGCGTAAACAGAATTATTATGGTATTTTGCGTGACTTTGGCAGCGGGAAAATCGATATCCTTCTCGGCACGCAAATATTAGCTAAGGGTTTGCATTTTCCTAATGTAACTTTAGTGGGCGTAATTAGTGCTGATACGTCGCTGCAGTTGCCGGATTTCAGGGCGAATGAGCGGGCGTTCTGTATGATTTCGCAGGTTGCCGGGCGGACGGGCAGGTCTGAAAAAAAAGGTACGGTTTATGTGCAAACGCTTCTGCCAAAACAGCCAGCGATACAATTTGCTATGGAACATGATTACAACGGTTTTGTCAGCGAAGAGCTGAAACATCGGCAAGCCTGTCAATTGCCGCCATTTGGGCGAGTGGCGATAGTCAGAATGCGGGATCAGAAGTTTGACAAACTTACCGCCGCCTGCGAAATGATGGGCGAGAGGATTAACAAAACCATTTCGGCCAACAACCTTGAAGTGACTGTTCGCGGCCCGATGCCAGCAGCTATCAGCCGTATCCAGCGGCATCACAGGATGCAGATAATTGTTCAATCGGCTAGGGCTGATGAAATTCAAAGACTTTTTTCCACCCTGCGGACACTAAAGCCACTTAGGCCGGCGGTAATGATTGCCGTTGATATTGACCCTGTTAATTTATTGTAACTTGCAAGTCGTTGATGGATATGTTAAAATAATCGGTTTGACGGCGGGGAGTAGCTCAGCTTGGCCAGAGCGCTGCGTTCGGGACGCAGAGGTCGCAGGTTCAAATCCTGTCTCCCCGATTTCCATAAACCCACATAAGCAAATGACTTATATAGGTTTCTTTGTTTGCGAAAAATTAATTATTGAATTAAATGTGTTTGTTGTCACGCAGAATTCACGCAGAATAGACAAAAATCATTGATTAACCTGCTTTTCTCGGCCTGCCTCTCCCCCTTTTTTGGTCACCGTTCGCGGCAACAATATCCAACTCGGTTTTATCAAATGCAAAACGCCCACAAATTTTCTTAGGGTGTAACGCCCCTTTCTTAATAAGTCTGTACATTGCCTGATCTGGCCGTGCTATGCCGAGCCGGTCAAGACCAAGATAGGTGATTGCTTCGTTCAACCAAAGGATATTAGCTCTTTCCGGTTTCTCCTTTTTTGTCGTGTTTTTCATAATAACCGACTTTCAGACTTTAAGGCTTTTTCCCATTTTACGCATTGCAGTTTTTTGTTCGGTTGATTCAGATTTTCTTTTGTATTCACAGTGATAGCGGCAGGTTTCATGTCCCAGTTTCATGCTCAAACATTT
>CAZOPG010000018.1:0-13448 GCA_964581585.1 uncultured Planctomycetaceae bacterium
CAGCGGCAGAAAAAGAGTCGCAAGACTCGCTGCCGTCTGGATGATAAGCGCCGGCAACTACACTATAAAAGATACCAGTGAAAAAATTACAAAAATCAAACAACAGTCGTTAACCCCTAGAGAGGCCGGGTTCCTAAACGCTATTTACGAAAATTCCTCTTCGCGGTCAACACTGCCGCAAAAGCAATAGCGGCCGTCTCCACACGCAATATTGTCTCTGCCAGACGAACACCGACAGCGCCATTTTCCAGCAGGACAGTTTCTTCGCTGTCTGTAAGCCCTCCTTCTGGCCCGACAAAAGCAGCTACATCCGTCCCAACTGTATCTAATCCCATAATTGATTTTGCCGAGGCACCCAGAGAGCCGAACAACAGCTGCATCTGTGGATATTCCTCTTTTAACTTCTCAACACACTCCGACAACGAGCAGGGCTCATCGATCCTCGGTAAAAAAATCCTGCCGCACTGCTTCGCCGCTTCGACAGCCAGCTTGCTATAACGTTCGCCCGCCTGTGCCCCTTTTGCCAGCTTTACCGTCCGCTGAAAAACTATCGGCACAATCCTGTCAACGCCCAACTCGGTACACTTACTGACGAGCCAGTCAAATCGCGTACCTTTGGCAACGCTGACAGCAATAACAATTCGCCCGCCCTGGCGAGGCTCTTGGGTTTTTCTCTGCTGTATTTTCAGATGAGCGTCAGCTCTGCCTATTTCAGTTATCACAGCTGTAGCCGCCCCGCCGCTGCCATCAAACAACTCCACTTCATCACCGACACCCAACCTTAGCACCTTCACAAGATGGCGAAACTGCTCACCGTCAATGGTGACCTTGCCCCGTGATATTGTACTGCAATAGAATCGAGACATTTTCATATCGGGGCCATTACACAAACTTAACCTTGTCTGTGCTTTCTATCCATCAACATTAGCACTTTACTATAAAGTTCTTTGCCAAGCTTTTCTTTCAGGATTTTTTTTGCCTGGCCGATATGCGTTCGCTGTGACAAATGTGTAACAATAATGTGTTCATTATCAAAATCCTTTACCATCTTCACAAATTCATCAACGTGCATGTGCGCCCCCGCCAAGGCACGTTCAATGTGTTCGTCAACTACAAAGGTACACTCGGCGATAAGAATTTTGCTTTTTGCAATGAAATCGAGCTTTGAAAAGTTGTGGTATCGCGTATCACCCAAATACGTTACTATCGGCATCTCAACAGTGTCGTCAATCTCTATACCCTTTTTCTTGAGTTCAACAATGCCCAGCGAATCCAGTCCGAGATATTCGGCCTTCAGCTTCTTCTTTTTTTCTATGATTGTAAAACCAAGGGCCCCCCTGCTGTGCTTCGTCGCGAATGCTCTGGCAAAAAGGTTGGGCTTTAACTGATATTCATCTCCCGGAGACATTGGTACAAAATTGGCGGGTATTTTATTGCCGTCAAGCCTGCCCCATGCATCAATGATCTCACTGATCGGCTCAAAAAGATTCGCCGGCGCCAGCACTGTTCCAGGAGACTGGCCTGAAAATTTTCGATGAGAAAGATAATATGCGATCCCGGCAGCATGATCCATGTGCCCGTGTGTCAAAAGCAAATTACTGATACTGACTACCTGCTCCGGCGATTTACCTATATCAAAACAAACACCCAACTGAGGTATGCCTACAACGGTTTCCTCCCCGGCAACTGAATAGCCGAGTATTTCAAGATCACCTATCGTAATGTGGGACAAATTATGACTTGGCATAATAGTACTCTTATTATCTTTAAACTTTGATGGTAGTAATCGCCTTGATCTATGTCAACTAATTAAACTTTATTTAGCACTAAAGCAGTCCTGATTAGAAAGTAAAAAAATATTAAAAAAAAATTGCTTTTTTTGCTCGAACCTGTTATCGTCCGCCGCGTATTGCTCTATGTAAAGAAGATAATGTTTTTGCCAAACTCCTCCTTTTCAGGAGGCGCACACAGCAAGGCGGTTGCTCTCCTCGGCCGCCTTGCACTTTTTTATCGGGCGGGTGGGGGAGTTTTCGAAAACAATCCAATCAGCTTACCTGCAGAACTACCTAAGCCTGACGCAGTTGGGCACCTAACTTTTCGGTCAGTTCACTAACAATGCTTTTCTCAAATTTGTCTACCTGTTCATGCGTTAATGTTCCATCTTCATCCCTGAATCGTAACGAAACCGTAATACTCTTTTTGCCTACCTCGATTGGTTTGCCGCGATATATTCCCTCGAAACTGATATTCTCAAGTTCTGTAACAGTCTTTGTGTTAATTGTTGCGACAATATCAGCCCAAGTCTTCTGCTCGTCGATTATAAGTGACAACACGCGATTAATAGCTGGAAATTTCGGCAAAGGTCTCATTTTTACAGTCTCACTCCGCAGAGAAATGAGACTATCGAAATCCAACTCAACAGCAGATATGGCTGTATCGGAAATATCGTAGGCTTTGGCAACTTCTTCTGAGACGATCCCGGCACAGCCGATTATTTTACCGTCGACAACAATTTCAGCAGCAGCCTTTGCCCAGCACAACTTTGCAGGACAAAATTTAATACAAACATCCTTAGCCTGCGTCCTGATAGCCCCTTCGACAACGCCCCGCAGCAAAGGCAAGTCACTGTCACAAACAAGTGTCAGTTTCGTAGTCTCCCGGCATCCCTTTTCGGTTCGAATAAATGTATTTGCCTGTTCGAAAACTTTGCATGGCTTGTTGCCCGCATTATAGTTGGATCTCATCACGCCCAGAAGTGAGCCGAGAAGAGAACTGCGAAGCAGATTCCCGCTTTTGCGAGTAACGTCTGTAACACTGAGGTGCTCACCAGCACCAAGGCCGCTTATAAGTTCCGCTTCGTTTTTGTCAGTGAACGTAACATTGATGGTCTCGTAAAAGCCGCATCCGTTTAGAAAAGCCCCTACAGTTGATGAGACCTTTTGACGAATATCTACCGGCGTAACTTCAATATGAATCCGCTGCTCTGTCGGAATTTTGTCATAGCCATGTACACGGGCGACTTCCTCGATCAAATCTACCTCGCGATAAATATCGCTCCGCCAGGACGGAATAGAACAACCAACCGTATCGCCATCCACAACCTCTGGCTCAAGACAAAGCCGAGAAAGTATGCTCTTCACATCATCTATTGGTACTTCGATACCGAGCACTTTTTTTAGTCGGCTCAGGCGGAGATTAACCGTTTTGGGCTGGGATTTTGAGGGGTAGACATCGACAAGACCCTCGATGACTTTGCCGCCTGCAACCTGCTGAATCAAAGCAGCAGTGCGCCTAGAGGCCCAGTCGATCATTTCGATATCAACGATTCGTTCAAAACGGAAAGCAGCCTCTGAAGTTAAACCCAGTTTTCTACCGGTGCTGCGAACAGCAACAGGATCGAAACTGGCATCTTCCAACAAAACATTTTTCGTCACCTCGCTAACTTCAGTTTCAAGCCCACCCATAACACCAGCTATCGCTACCGGGCCGGCATCATCAGCGATTATCAGCATATCGGGCTCAAGCTGACATTTTGTGCCGTCGATACTGACAAGTGTCTCGCCCTTCTTCGCCTTTCGGACAATAATCCGTTGGGGGGAAATTTTGTCATAATCAAATGCGTGTGGTGGTTGGCCTGTTTCCAGCATCGCGTAGTTTGTGGCATCTACAACATTATTGACGGTTCGCAGACCAAGAACTTCAAGCCGTTTCGCCATCCAATCCGGAGTTTGGGAGATTGTAATTCCCTCAATCACCCTTCCGGTATATCGTCCGCACAGTTCCGGCTCGGCAATATCAACGCTGAGAAGCTGTTTAATATCTTTGGAGACCGTTTCAAATTCAACCTCAGGCAATTTCAGTTCTCGTCCAGTCGAGGCTGCGACTTCACGCGCAACGCCTATCAGGCCAAGACAATCACCGCGATTGCTCGTCACCTCAATATCGATCACATAATCATCGCCAATCTGCTCGATACCCTCAGTGGGAAAGCCTAACTCACTGAGAATATAGGCCAACTCTTCGGCGGACTCATTAAGTTCAACGTAATCACTTAACCAATTGAATGATATTTTCATAATAACCAACCTTTAACTGGAAAAACGACACTTTAACTGGCTCCAGACCTCCATGCAACAAATTTCTATGTTGCCCCGGCGTTTTCAGGATTGTAAAAGCGCAAAAGTTATGCTAACACCATTGAACAACAGATGTATAAAAATCGGACGAAACAGCGAGCCACTTTTCTCATAAGAATAGCCAATACAGACGGACAAAACCAACAGAGCCGGCAGGTGCATCGGCGGATGCAATGACGCAAAGACAACTGAAGTTAGAAGAATCGAACTCCACGGCCCTACATTGAAATTCCGCAGCATCGTCTGGAACAGTCCGCGGAACAACAGCTCCTCAAAAATGGGTGTAATTCCCACGGCAAAAACACCCATAAAAATCCGCAGCCAGATATTGTCGTACATCAAAATTATCTCAAGGCCCATGTTCTGCTGCATCTGAAAATCTTCACCGCCAAAATGGCTGCCCAAATATAAAACTATCACGAGCAGACCCATAACCATAGGCCAAACCGAAACCAGATTCAGTACAGCAGCGGCTCCATCGGCAAAAATCGTTCTAAAATTGAGTCCCAGCCCTTTGAGCCCTCGATGAAAAAATCTCCTCGCAACAACAATCATCAGTGCAATTACCACCAACTCAACAACAGCAATTGAAAGAAAGGTGAAAAATTCTTGTCGCCAGTCAGACATCTCAAATGTAAACATACCCACAAACCGTGAGGCAGCGGTGGCCACTGCCAGCCAGATAAATACTATCAAAAAAGGCAGATAGAACGGCATGCCATTCCAGCGACGGCGTGCCTCTGTCAAGGCAGTTATGCCACAGGACGTCCGAATCAGCCAGTACAGTAAAGAGAAAATCCCGGACAGGTAAACCAGTACAATTACTGCCGGATATAGGCTGAAATCCACTTCGAGGGATTCAGTCGGGGATATTTGTGCAAAAATCTGTACTAAAAACATCATATTCTCTTTCATCAATCTTGCAAGTTGTGATGTTTTGTATTACATTGTGTCTATCTTATCAAGGAAAATCGCATGGCTTTGGATATATTCAAAATAGATGGCCCCGTCAAACTTTCGGGCCAAATCTCTGTAAGCGGTTCCAAAAATGCCGCTTTGCCGATAATGGCATCAACAATACTGGCACCTGGCAAATCGATATTGAAAGGTGTACCCAACCTTTCTGATATCACGGTTCTCGGTCAGCTATTGTGTGCCCTGGGCTGCAAGGTTGAAAGAGATGAAGCCGACAATCTGCATATCGATTCGACGGTAATTGATAATCCATTCGGCGATTACGAAATCGTGCGTAAGATGCGTGCGAGTATCTGCATTCTCGGCCCGCTGCTAAGCCGGGTTGGCAAAGCTGAAATTTCTATGCCAGGAGGCTGTGCAATTGGAAATCGTCCGGTCAATATGCACCTTCGAGGCCTGCGCCAGCTCGGTGCCGAAATCCATCTTAAAAACGGCTACATCATTGCCGAGGCTCCAAACGGACTCAAAGGGGCAAATATATTCCTCGGTGGGCCGTTCGGTTCAAGTGTTCTAGCTACGGCCAATATCCTCATGGCAGCTGTTACAGCCAAAGGCAAAACAATTATTGAGTCGGCCGCCTGTGAGCCGGAAATCTGGGACCTGGCAAATTGCCTGAAAAAAATGGGAGCAAAAATCACGGGAACGGGATCGCCCAGGCTGGAGATAAAAGGAGTCAAAAAACTAAAACCCATCGAATATACCGTCATACCGGATCGAATCGAGGCTGGTACATTTATGGCCGCGGCCGCAATAACAAAAGGCGAACTGACAATTAATAACTGCCAACTCGAACACATGATGGCCGTTGTTGACGTACTTCGCAGCATCGGCATAGAAGTTGAATCGGCTAACGGCGGATGCGTTACCGCCTATAACGGAAAGATCATTCCCGCCGACATCACCACACTTCCCTACCCGGGTTTCCCCACCGATCTACAGGCCCAGTTAATGACTCTTCTAACCATGGCCGATGGTAACAGCATAATAACCGAAAAAATCTTCCCCGACAGATTCATGCACATCGCCGAGTTAAATCGTATGTCCGCCAATCTCCGTAAAGAAGGGCCCAACGTTATCGTAGCTGGCGTAGAAAAACTTATCGCAGCACCTGTTATGGCCTCTGACCTCAGAGCCTCCGCCGCCCTCGTTCTCGCTGGAATGGCAGCTCAGGGCACTACAATCGTAAACCGCGTTTATCACATCGACCGCGGATACGAAAAAATCGAAGCCAAACTAAACGCCGTAGGCGCCAAAATCCAGCGGCAATCCATCTAACCAGGCCCCTTTTTCATTAATTTTCATCCACAGTGCCATACACCTGTCACCCCCGCGGCCAAAACCGTAATGCCCCTTGTCATAAATACCGATGAATAACATAGTCCGAGGAGAACCTTCTGGCTGTTGAGTTGGCTCCGGGGGACAACTCAACAACAGAAGGGGAACTTGTAAATGATTATTGATAAATAATGTTATGGGCTGTACCGGGTTGCACCTTTTAACTTATTAAAGGGTGCATTAAAGCAACTCCATCGTCAATCAACAACCCGTTTGCGATACAATCTTGACTCAAGAGATCTCACATAACTCGTCCAGTCAGTATCGCCGGGTTCGGTTTGAATCTTATCATTTACCTGGTTCATCTTCGCATCGATATTGTCAAGATAGCCAACCAGAAACGCCTCCGCCGTTGCGGGCAATTTCGGCGAACCAAAATCATATTGTCCATGATGAGCAAGAACGATATGCTCCAAGCTCGTCAAAATGTCCTTATCGATTACCTCACCACCAGCCGCGACAGAATCAGCCTTTTTTTCAATCATAATCGTCGTTTGAACAATATGCCCTAACATTTGTCCGGAGTCGGTATAGCCGAAAGCCATTTGATAGGAAAGTTCAATCGTCTTTCCCATATCATGCAGAAAGATCCCCGCCAGAACAAGGTCGGCCTGTAATTCAGGATAGAACGGCAGGATAGCATCAGCGGTATTCAGCATATTATGTGTATGCTCAAGCAGCCCGCCAAGATAAGCATGATGATTACTCATCGCCGCCGGTGCCGTACAAAAAGCCTTCATAAGTTCCTTATCAAGAAAGAACTCTTTTAATAACGCTCTTATGTGAGAATTTTTTATTTTGGCCAGAATCTTTTTTATATCGTTGAACATCTGTTCGATATTTTTTTCAGTCCGGGGCAGATAGTCCGCCAGTTCCACCTGTTCATTCGGCACAACGCTTATCCTGTCGGCAACAATCTGTAATGCGTTCTGATAGAGTTCGCTTCGGCCGATCACACGGACAAAACCTTCTTTCGGCAATGAATTAAAAATACTCTCAGTCGCCTGCCACATTCTGCCGTTGACCTTGCCGGTTTTGTCGCTGAGGAACATCGCAATATACAGGTCGCCGCGAGTCGTACTCCTCAAAATAGCCTGACTAACCATAAAAACATCGTCAATCTGTGCCCCTGCCTGTATTTTATTAACGAAAAGATGCGCCATTTACCAACTCCATTTCACTAATTATTCTAAAATTTTCAAATTACTATTAACTTCAACCGTTAATCGAATTGGCATTATAACGAAAATTGGATATATCTCAACATCCATAAACGCCTGCACAAAATTGTAGCACCTGACGTGCGATTGAAAATTGTACCGCTGTACCTGAAAACCTGTGATAATCGGCGGCAAAACGTGATTCGAAGAGTTTTACAGTCGTTATTACAGGAGAGTAAAAGTCAAAATGCAAAGTGTAAAATTATGGGGTTCAGATTGCAGTAGTAGTGGCGGTTTGGGGGTTTTGGTTAATTTTGGCCTGGACCAATTGGCCTTTTTTTAATTTTTCTTTGGTTAGTAATTTTACCGTGTAGTAACGCTCGCATCGGCCTGACTTTTCTTTTTCGTTTTCGACTATGACAGCGACTTCTCGGCCGATGAATTTGGCGCGGAACTTTTCAGCGAATGATATGTCTAAAGACTGTAGGAATTTTGAGCGTTCTTTTATAATTTTAGGGTCCAGTTTCGACTGCATTTTGGCGGCGGGTGTTCCGGGACGAGGGCTGAAACTGAAAACGTGCATTTTTGCGAAGCCGACCCGTTCGGCGACAGCGACTGTTTGCTGGAAGTCCTCGTCAGTTTCGCCTGGAAAGCCTACTATTATATCAGTGGTGATGGCCGGGGTGTCGAGGTGCAGATTGATCTTTTCAATGATGCTATAGAAATCGGCGATCGTGTATGGGCGATTCATCCTTTTCAGCGTTCTATCGGAGCCGGCCTGCAAAGACAAGTGCAGGTGCGGAGCGATATTCGGATAGTCGCAATAAACTTTTAGCAGAGCGTCAGTTACGTCAAGAGGTGAAAGTGAGCTTAGCCTGATTCTTGCCAGATGCGGGATTTGGGCGATCTTTTCGAGCAAGCTGGGCAGGGATCGGGTTTTTGCAGGGTCCCAATTTGTTCTGTGGACGGTATTTTGGCCGTAAGCGCCGAGGCATACGCCAGTGAGTACGATTTCCTTATGTCCTGCGTTTACAAGCTGTTTGGCCTCGGTTATGACGCTGTTTTCAGGTTTATTTGTGATATTTGGCCGGGTTTTTCGTATGATGCAATAGGCGCAGTGGCCATCACAGCCGTCTTGGATCTTCAGGAAGGCTCTTGTTTGTCCCTCGAATGAGTCGAGCAAAAGTTCCGGCAAAGGATTTTTGTTATCGTTACTACGGTTTTTTGCCGATTTTATTAGTGTAGTCAGCAAAGTTTGCAGTTCGTCGAGGTTTTCGGTGAAATGTAGGTCCTTGTCCAGAGTTTTTGTTTCGCCAGTGTCAGCCTTTGCCAGGCAGCCAGAAACAATTGTCACAGCGTTAGGGTTGAGTTTTTTGGCTTTTCTGATATACTGTCTGCTCTTGGCTGAGGCAGTATGCGTAACGCAGCAGGTGTGTACGATCACCAAGTCAGCATTTGCGGGACTGTCGACGCGGTTCAGCTTGGATTGCTGAAGAAACTGCCTGATTTGCTGACTTTCGTACTGATTGACCTTGCAGCCGAGAGTATTTATGGCGAAAGTTTTCATGGTATGCTATAATGTACGTGATTAAATCGAAGATACAAGAAATTTCAATAATTCATAATACAAGAGCGGAGAGGTCCTGATGGCAGTATCGCTACATTCAGTCTGGGCGGTAGATATTGGCAGCAATTCGTTGAAGGCTCTGCGATTGCAAGCGATCGGCGATGAGGTGGAGGTTATCGGCCTGGATTATATTGAGCACGGCAAGATTTTGTCCGAGGCCGGCATTACAGAGGAAGAACGCGCAGATATGATTGCCAATACCCTTCAGACCTTCGCACAGCGTAACAATATCGGCCATGAAGAGGTTGCTATATCGGTTCCGGGACAAAGCAGTTTTGCAAGGTTTGTTAAGCTGCCGCCGGTTGAGCCAAAGCGAATACCTGAAATCGTTCAGTTTGAAGCCGTGCAGCAGATTCCATTCGATATAAATGAGGTCGAATGGGACTGGCAGGTTATGGAAAAGCCGGACAGCCCCGATACTGAGGTGGGGATATTCGCAATTAAAAACGAGCTGATCGCAAACTATCTTGAGAATTTCAGCAGTCAACACATAAAAATCAGTACTGTGCAAATGGCGCCGATCGCTTTGTACAACTACGTTCACTTTGATCGTGAGGATCTTGGTACCGATGACAACAAGGTTGTCATTGTACTAGATATGGGAGCGGAAAATACCGATCTTATCGCCTGTACAAAATCTTCCGTCTGGCAAAGATGCATACCTTTGGGCGGTAACGCTTTTACCAGCATAATCGCGGGGGCGTTCAAGCTGAAGTTTGCCAAAGCAGAGAAGCTAAAGCGAGGGGCAGTAATGAGCAAACATGCCCGTCAGATATTTCATGCGATGAGGCCTGTTTTTACGGATTTTGCAGCTGAGGTTCAGCGTTCACTTGGTTATTACAGCAATTCAAATCAAGGAGTGAAGTTTTCTAAAATTGTCGTTTTGGGCGGAGGCTTCAAATTGCAAGGCCTTGTCAAATATCTTGGCCAAACACTTCAGATACCGGTCGTTCGTCCAGGGTCATTTGAAAAACTCACTGCCGGAGCCGATGTTTCATCCGCAAAGCTGCATGAAAATATTTCAGACTTCGGGGTGGTTTACGGCCTTGGGATTCAGGCACTGGGAAAAGCGAAAATTGAAACCAACTTACTTCCAAGCAGAATGGCAAAGGCGATGGCCTGGGCGGAAAAAAGTCGTTATTTTACAATAGCAGCCGGTATGCTTCTTATTTTGGCTTTTATGAGCTTTGCAAAAGCCACACTTGATAATAAGTCATACTTCAGCAAAGATGCCGAATCAAACAGAAGATCAATCGAACGTATTATTCAGCAAACCAATACAGCTAAACAGCGACTATCCACGGAGAAAAAACGAGACAGTGGCTATGAGCAGATGATTGCAAAGCACGCAGATGTTTTTAAATATCGAAGTGTTATCCCCCTATTGTACGAAACTATAACGACCTGTTTGCCGAACGTAAAAAATAATCCCGAACAAGAACAGGTTTATAATGCGTTTGAGCAAAAAGATATTGCCAAACTACTCGAGACCCCTCGCAATCAGCGAAAGCAGATTTTTGTAACGCGGCTCAGTATAGATTACGCCAAAAGTCTTATGATGGCGAGTTTGGACAGCGGCGGAAAATCAAGACGGCGACGCAACAGCGGAAGTTCTTCCTCGTCAGGAACGGATATGGTCGGAGGAATGGGGGGGATGATGGGTAGTTTCCCTCCAATGATGGGTGGACGCTCTCCACAGTCACGTTCCACAAAAAAAGGGTCTTCCAGAACAAAATTCGCTCCCGGCAAAAAAGTTTCTGGCAAAAATAAAAAAGATGCTAAGGAACCGGCAGAGCTTGAAGATGGAGCCGGCTTCATCGTAGTGATCGAAGGATACAGCCCTTATGAAAATATCGACGAATTACTTGACCCTGCCGGCGTAGAGCAAAAACCGTCTGAATGGGGTTTTGTTACACGACTGGTGAACCTTGACAAGTTGACGGTAGACGGGAACAGTCCGTTCAAGTTATTCACCGAAGAATTTGAACATTTCCGACTTGATACTGGCGAAATAGAAGTAAGCACAGGCTCCAGAGACGTGCCGGAAGGTATCGGCATTGAAGAGGAAAAATTACGAGGGCCAATCGAGGAAAAAGAAAAAAGCAAGACCGTTGGAAAAGGCAGGACGAGCAGGCGAGCGGCAAGTACAAAATCCCGGGAGAAAAACACCGACAGGATTACGCATGAAACAGTATTAGTGGACCCGATGACCAAAGAGGAAATAAGTAAAACCTTTGACCTTAATGAAAATGGCGAGAAAAGATATGATAACCTCGGAGAACCCGCCTATATTGTCAGGGATCATTGGTTCAGAATAAAAGCAAAACTTTTCTGGAAAGATGCTCCCAAAGAAGAGGGAACAGCGAACAAAAGCAAGAACAAGAAGAAAAACGGATTTGGCATGTGATGTGCTTTCTATTTGACAATATTTGAGATTGATTTATGGATTTTATTAAAAAAAACATGGCGATCATAGTCCCGGCAGGAATAGCTGTTGTGGCGGTTCTTTTATTCGTACCCACCAGCATAATTCGGGGTAAGATAAGAAAAAATTTAGACAGCAGCGTTTCGCAGGCTAGGTCAATAGAATCTATGATCAAGACGACAACGTCCGCAAGGCAATCTGAGATCGTTAAAAATTATCAGGATCAACATCAGCAGGATGCCAACAATATCTCGAATCTGGCCATGCAGAGTACCCAACGTCAGTTACTGAGTTATAAGATATTCCCCGAGCCCAATGAGATTTCACAGCAGATATTTGGCCAGTTTGAACGAAATTATACTAAAGCAATTGAAGATTTAATACTAAAAGACCTTGGTGCGATGGACGCTCCGACAGATGCTGAGATTCAACAAGCTTCCGGATCCTCAGAGCTATCTCTGAGCAAGAAAAAAGGCTCAGGCAGGGAGAAAACTGACCATGACGCAAAAATCACTGCTTTGATCTACAAAAAACGCGCTGAAACAATATCAGTTTATGCTCACCCGAAAGTATTGAGTGGATACAATTTTTGGGAAGATTGGAAATATGAAGGCACCAAAATCGCCACTCAGGATTGCTGGTACTGCCAGATAACATACTGGATCCACAAAGATGTGATCGATACTATAATTGCGATAAATGCTGGCTCCGATAGTGTTTTAACTTCGCCGGTCAAAAGGCTTTTGGGAGTAGGATTTCAAAGCAATGATGCGACGGAACTGAGCAAAGGTGGCACCGCTTCACTTCCTGGCTATGTAATGGAACTCACCGACGGGCTTGCCTCTGTATGGACCGGACGCAGGTGTGATGACGATATTGATATATCGCACTTCAGTATCGCAGTGGTTGTGCGATCTAAAGACGTGCTCAGGTTTATGCAGGAGCTTTGCAGTGAAAAACAACATTATTTCAGCGGATATACCGGGGATGAGCAGAGACAAGATTATAAGCATAAACAAATAACCATCCTGCAAAGTGATATTGAAACAATAGAACGAGATTCGTCCGAACATGAACGCTATCTCTATGGCGATGAGGCAGTAGTAAGATTGAATCTCGTTTGTGAATATATCTTTAATCGAGCCGGATATGACAAGATAAAGCCAGGGTCGATAAAGGAACAATTAGGACAGCTTGAGAAAACAAATACTAAAAAACGCTCAGGATATAATAAATGAGTAAAAAAGCAGGAAATATTTTCGAACAATTCGTCGACAAAATCACGCTGGTTCTGGCCGGGCTGATTTGCTTGTGGTTGCTTTTCACACATATTTTAGGCGGGCCAAACACAATAAAATATAACGGACAAAAGTTAGCCCCCGGCCATGTTGACAGCTACATATTAAATGAAAAAGCGACGCTACTGGATGAAAAATTAGCGACCGCACCAAAAGAAGATAAAGACTACGAACCCAAAATAGTGGCTTTCAATTCGGATTTGAAGCATTCCATAAAGAATGTGAATTTTGATGCCCATTTTCCTTTGCCTGGATCTTCCCAGGGCAAAATAGAACCACAAAGCAGAACCTATCGTGCCCCCAAGGTAACCAAAATCAATGATGTAAATGTCGCGTTAGTAAAGATGGTTGCTTATGTACCTACTGAAGAAGTCGGCCCCAAGCTGACGTATGCAGAGGTAGATACTAAGCTTGAAGATGTGGATCTGGTCACGGTAGAGGGGCAAATTGACATAACAGAGTTGTACAGCAGATTTCGTAGTAGCTTTGCAG
>CAZOPG010000019.1:0-13446 GCA_964581585.1 uncultured Planctomycetaceae bacterium
GGAATTTAAACCGGGCCGCCTAAAAGCGAGTTTTTAGAGCGGACTCATTGTTTTTTAATGTCCTTAAATAAATTCAGCAGTTCTTTCTGTTTTGGATAAGTTTCGAGACCTTTTTTTATAATTGTCGCGGCTTTTTTATAATCTTTTTCTTGGACAAATGACGATGCTTTTTTGAGAATCAGATCGATTTGATCCTTAAATCCCTGCCGATTCGTATCATTACTCATACCATCTCCTCACAAGAAAGTGCCTTTTTGCAATGCCTTATTTCATAAAACAATTACAGAAAACCCTTGGACGTGGAACGCGGTATATTTTTGAGATTGAGCCCCTGACGTATGCCCAAGCCCCGACCGACGATCCATCGTTAAGATGCCCGTCCATGTACTCTGATGATTATAGACCCAGAACAGATTAAGTCAAGTTTTTTTTTAATAGACCCCTCGGCTTCGCTCGGGGCGACAACCCCGCCATGGTAATGGCGAGGCTAAATGGCGTTGTGGGCGCGGATTTTATGACCCCCAACGTAAAGTTGGGGGCTAATGGAAATGGAAACCCTGGCATGGTGATGACGGAACAAGTCCGGAATGACCGTAAAATGGGTGCGAAATGACAAGGGGTAGGGGGGAACGGACATTCTATTATTTCAAGCAGCCGATGATCTCTTTAATGGAAGCGATCTTGTGTCTTTGGCAATATGCTTCGATACCATCTATAATTTTGATGGGCATGTCCGGCTGAATAAAGGTTGCGGTTCCTATAGACACCGCGGTTGCTCCGGCGAGTATGAACTCAATCGCATCGGAGGCGGTCCTTATTCCGCCGCCAGCCAGCAAAGGGATGCCGGCAGATTTGGCGAGGTCGTTATAAACTTTGTTAACCATGTAGACCGCGATGGGCTTTATAGCTGGGCCGCTGAGTCCGCCAGTCCTGTTGGCCAGTACGGGCTGACGCTTTTCGATATCTATCACCATCGCGGTGAAGGTGTTTACGAGGCTGATCGCATCGGCACCGGCTTCGATGGCTGCTGCGGCGGTTGTGCTGATGTCGGTAACATTGGGGGTGAGTTTTACGATAAGAGTTTTTTTGCCTATTGTTTTTTTTACCAGTGAGGTGATTTCAGAGACCAGTTTGGGGTCGGTTCCGAAAGTTATGCCGCCTTGCTTTACGTTCGGACAGCTTATATTCAATTCGAAGCCGGCAATTTCTTTTTTCGGCGCGAGAAGGTCAGCGGTTTGTATGTAGTCGTCAATTGTTTTGCCAGCTAGGTTGACAAAAAATGGTATTGAAAAATCAGCGATGGTGGGCAGCTTTTCTTTTAGAAAACGCTCAACGCCGATATTCGCCAGGCCGATAGCGTTTAGCATACCTGAATCGGTCTCGACAATTCTTGGCGTTGGATTTCCCTGTTGTGGGTTTAGTGTTATGCTCTTTGTGATGAAGCCGCCGAGGCGATTAATATCGAAAAACTCCGCCAGCTCGTCAACATAGCCGCAAGTTCCCGAAGCTGTAAAAACCGGATTGGCTAATTTCAATCCTGCAAAATCAATAGTCAGATCAACTTTTTTATTCATAAATCACCAGACAATTTCACTACTATTAAAAACAGGGCCATCCTTGCAGCATAATTTATATATATTTTTATTGCCGGCTTTGCACAGTACGGCACAGCTTTGACAAAGCCCTATCCCACAAGCCATCCTTCTCTCTAAACTGACCTGAGAATCGATTCGGCAGATTTCGGCAATCTGAGCAACTTTTGCAAGCATCGGCTCCGGGCCGCAGGCATAAATAACAGTCTCATTGCTGGCAGGGTTGTTGTTTTCGAGCCATTGCAGTAGCGAATCCGTTACGAAGCCGGGCGAGCCTTGTGAGCCGTCATCGGTGGTGATAAAGGAGTTTTTGCCTGAATCCGGTTTGTAGGGCAGATCGGCGGCGGTTTTGGCACCTGTGAAAGTGATAACTTCAACTGCACTGTGATTTTCTTTGATATACGATGCTAAATGGTGAATCGGTGGTGCGCCCATTCCACCAGCAACAAGCAGAGTGGCTGTTTTTTGCGGCGGGATAGAAAAACCATTGCCAAGTGGGCCGATTATGCTTATCTGGTCGCCCTTTTTTATAGTTGTCATCCGCAAAGTGGCTGGGCCGAGAACGTAATACATAATGTTCAATTGGACCGAATCGGGTTTTATGCTAACATTATCGAAACTGAATGGCCTGCGTAAGATAACGTTACGCAATGAGTTGTCGAGCAGATGTTTGGGAACAGAGGCGGCGGCTGGGAGAGCGAAAGTATCTATTCGAAGCTCGGCAAACTGGCCTGGCATTGTTTTTGCGAATGTTTTGGCTGATTGGCCCGTGAGTTTCAGCTTCAGCAGATAGATATTTTCACTGATTGGAGTGTTGGCACAAACCTGGGCGGTGCATAGGCCCTCTGTTTTTTCTGTACATGACTGTTTCATAAGTCCCGGTATTATAGACAATTACACTGATGCTTGTCAATGTCTGTATATAAAAAAACTTCCGGAATATTCATCCACTGACATTCCGGAAGTACGCCACGGCTAGGATAAGCCGTAAAAATCATCAAATTCAAATCCTCTTAAAGTCCAACCCAAAAGAACGCTGGAATTATATCGCCGAGAATTACCGCTGTCAATAGAACAAAAAAAAAATAGCAGATTTAGTGGCCATGATGTTCGTAAGTCCTTATTTTACGTTAAAAAAATGTTGTAAGTTCTTTGTTTTATTTTACCTAATCGTCAATTTCTGCCTATATTGCCAAAAGAGGCCCAGTTAGTTGAAGTATTGATTTCTTGAAATATTTGGAGGTTTCTGTTAAAAAGGGGAAATGTTCAGGAAACTTAACGCAAAAAGTGCTGTTTTTGTTCTTTTTCTGCTCTGTTTTTGTTCTGTAAGCGGTGCTAAGCTTGTAAATAAAATTGATGGCATTATTGCTCGGCCGAGTCAGAAGAAAGTTCAGTTTGCAGTTAAAATTATTGAAGCAAGGACGGGTAAAATTGTTTACGAGCGCGACTCGCACCGGGCGATGGTGCCAGCCTCTAATATGAAGGTCATTACTTCGGCGGCGGCGTTGCGGTATCTGGGGGCCAATTATGAATTTATAACAACGGTCGGCTTGTTGGGGGATAAACTGGTGGTTATTGGCAGGGGTGATCCGCTTTTGGGTGATGAAAAGATGGATGCAAAACTCGGCAGGGGAGCGGGCTGGATTTTTGATGATATTTTTGAGGTGGTGAAGCAGGGCGATGTTAATAGCATCAGCGATGTGGTGATTGACGGCACATTTTTTGATGATAGCCGAGTGCATGGCAGTTGGCCCATAGAGCAGGTGAATCGGCCATACGCCTGTGAGGTTTGCGGGCTTAATTATAACGGTAACTGCGTGAGGATTACGGCTAAGAATGTTGCGGGGCAAGTGCGGTTGGAAATGGAGCCTTTGACGGGGTATCTGAATATTGTGAATAAAGTTAAGGCGATCGCCAAAGGTAGCAGCGCGATCGGATCGTATCGCAATGCTGGGGTGAATAATATTACGGTGCATGGCAAATGCAGGAAGTCGGCGGGCTTTGATGTTGCTGTCGAACGGCCTGCGGCTTTTTTTGGTGTCCTGCTGGCGGAAAGGTTTAATGCCGGCGGGATAGCTACCGAGGGGCAATTGATAGAGAGGCATGTCAATCTCAGAAAAGTGAAAGTGCTGAAAGAATACAGTACTCCGATTTCACAGGTTTTGTATCGGTGCAATAAGGACAGTTTTAATCTTGCCGCTGAGAGCCTGTTGAAAACGATTTCGGCGAATGCTAACAGGGGTGCGAATGGGTCGTGGCAGGGGGGGGGTGAGCTTGTTTCACAGTATCTGAACAGTCTGGGGATTGGCAGTGATGAATTTTATATCGATGACGGCAGTGGGCTGAGTAAGGAAAATAAGCTGAGTACTAATGCTATTGTTGAAGTGTTATTGAATACTTATAAAAGTAAACGGTGGCAGATATTTAAAGAATCGCTGGCGATAGGGGGGCAGGATGGGACGATTCATAAGTATTTTAAGGATAAGAAATATAAGGGCAAAATATTCGGTAAGACCGGCTATATAAAAGGGGTGAAAGCGTTTTCAGGAATTTGCAATACTGATAACGGCGAGTATGTTTTTTCTATTCTTACGAATAACTCTTATAACGGCAAGACGAGAGGGGCCATCAATGATATTGTTAAGGCAATTATTGATGCCAATTAGCAGGTCGTCTTAAATTGTTAGTTCGCCTACCAGTTCCTCTATCAAATCTTTTATCGTTATAATGCCAACGACTTTGCCGTGGGCAAGAGGGTTCGTAACGAGAGCGATCCTGTGTTTTTCATCGCGGGTAAAACGCAGGGCCTCGGCTACGGAGGTGTTCTGCTGGATGCTTACAATTGGCCTTAAAAAGCTGTCAAGGCTGTCAAGATCGGATTCAGCAGCGAGGACTTCATATACATTAATGAAACCAACAATATTTGTTTTTTTGTTCTCATATACGAGCATGCGAGCGAAACGGGTCTGGCTAAAACAGTTCAGCACAGTGGATCGGGAAGCTTTCAGTTCGACCATTTGTACTCTGGCCAGGGGGGTCATAACTGCAGAGACGGAAATGTTTGAGATGTTGGCGAGTTGATTAATGATGTTACGCTGGGCGGGGCTTAATATTCCTTCTTCTGTAGTTTCGTGGATTATTTGGCTCATGTGTCGGGCGATTAGGACTGGGGGTAATGGTTGGTCTTCCAGTGGAGATTTTATCAGGTGGTTTAATGATCGTGATATGAATTTGAGCAGCGGGACGATGCCAGTAAGTGTGCAGATTTTGTGGAAGATCCATATAGCAGGTGAAAGGCGGGGCAGCAGGGTGTCGGCATGGCGGATAAAGACGTTTTTGGGGACAAGTTCGGAGAAGACAAAAAGTACGGGTGTCATAATGATAGTGGCGTAAATTTCAGCTGTGTGAGATGTTCGTGATGCTGAAAGAAACATGTATGTTACGAGGCTGGTTGTCAGGTAATGGGTAAGATTTGTGCCGATCAACAGAGACAAAATCAGGCCTTGCGTATCGTCGATGAGTTTGCAAAGCAAAGAGGCGAGGAGAGATTTCCGTTTAACGGCAAGTCGGAGGCGAAAACGACTGAGACAATAAATGCCGGTTTCAGAGCCTGCAAAACAAGCTGCTAGAAATATGCCCAAGATAATCAGCAGGATTTTGTAAGTGGTAATCATTTATCAGAGATTGGCTCCAGAGAGAGTATGAGCGTTTTGATTCTATATTTTTCCACTTTCTCTACGGTGAACTTAAGATTTTTGAAGTATGCGACATCTCCGGGTACTGGAATTTTTCCGAGTAGGGCAGTTGTCAGGCCGCTAATGGTGGTTAGGTGAAACTGGCTTGGGTCGAGACCGAAAGCTTCTGCCCAGTTATGAACAGAAAGGTTTCCTGCCAATTGGTATTTCAAGGGGCCTATTACTTTGATCGTTTCTGAACCATTGAACGTTTCGGCTGGGCCGAGTAGCTCATCAAAAATATTTTCCAGAGAGACGACTCCCGAAATTTGGCCGAACTCATCGACCACAATGGCAATATCCTTATTATTATCGATGAAGAAGTTTAGCAGTGACTCGGCGGAGGCTTGCTCAGGGACAAAATCCACATTTCTTAGCAAATCTTTTATTTTGTGATTTGGATTGAGTATTAAATCCTCAAGGTAGACAATTCCAATGATGTTGTCTATTTTGCCGGCGAATACAGGCAGTCTTTTTGTGCGGTTTTCTTTCATAAGATTTTTTGCCTGCTCCGAAGATGTCGAGCATTTGCACGAAATCATATCAACTCTGGATCGCATAACGTGGCGTGTTTTGAGAAAACCAAACTCTATTATAGCATTCAATAATTGATTTTCATTGGTTTTGGCGGGAGTCTGCTGATTACCGAAATCAATTAATGATTTCAACTGTTTGGCGGTAATTGAAGCATCTTTTTTGCGGGTAGGTGCGATGAGCCTTATGGCGGGGACAACTATGAGCGTGTTCAAAACGACCCTGACAGGTAGGAAGAGCCGAGTAAGGATATAGGCGGGGGCAGCGGCGATAATACTGAATCTGGTTGAATTTGAATAGGCTAAAGATTTTGGGAACATTTCACCGAAGAACAGCAAAAATAAGAATGCTACCACAGCGGCAGTGGTTGCGGCGACCGGGCCGGAGTCTTTGGCCAGGCGCAGGGACATAGCTGAGGAGATGGAGAAATACAGGATGTTTACCAGCATGTTGCCGAACAGTAATGAGGTAAGCAGGTGTTTTGAATTTTTTGAAAGATTTGCCGCCAAGCGGTGGAGCCTGTGTTCAGATTTGCGGAAAGCGGTTGTCTGTCTGTGCGAGAGATTGAGGAACGCGGTCTCTGAACCGGAGAAAAATCCGGAAGCAAAGATAAGCAGCAGCATCGTGATGAGAGGCCAAATATTTTCTATTAGCAGAGACACAAAACCAATGATAAATGATTATTGATTAATGTTAAAGTATTTTAATTGGCCTTGTTCGGTAGTACGATACTAAAGGTTGTTCCTGAGCCGGGCTCTGACTCCGCTGAAATGAAGCCATTATGTGCCTCGACGACCTCTTTGCAGAAAGCCAAGCCAAGACCTGCGCCAGTACGTTTTATAGCAGAATCGGATGTTTTTGTAGTAAAAAATGGTTCAAAAATTTTGTCCAGATTCTCGTGCTCTATTCCGCTGCCACCGTCGCCAACGTTTATACGAACCGATTGGCCGTCGTTTTCAGCGGTGATCGTCAGGATTCCGCCTGCCGGGGTCATTGCGTCCTTGGCGTTGAGGATAAGGTTCATAAGAACCTGCTGGATTTGGACAGGTACGGCCCAGATGTCTAAATCCTGTGGTATCTGGATATTTGTTTTTATCCTGTCTTTTGTGAATTCGCGGCCGATACAGGCAAAAACCTCATCTACGAGTATTTTCAGACGGCATATTTTCATATTGTCGGATTCACCATTGGCCAGGGCCAGCATACTTTCCAGTATTTTTGAGGCGCGCTGGCTGTTATCGACCACTTTTTGTAAGACCTTTTGTGTAAGAGCTTTATCTTTGGGATTGTTTATAGCTAACTGCGCATAATTTCCCAGCGGCATTAAAATATTGTTGATCTCATGGGCGGTCATGGCCGAGACGGTACCAATGTTGGCAAGGGCCTGTAGTTGGCTTAGATGGGATTTGAGCAGTTTGTTTTGCTGCTCCTGGATATTGACCAGTTTGTTTAGCGAATAGCGTTTTCCAATCAGTTTTGACAATTGTCTGTTTCCGCAAAAAAAGTTTATTACAGTTGTTTATCGATCACAATTGCGATATTATATCCTTATCGACATTTAAGTGGTATTTTCTTGAACTATGGATAAGCAGTCAATTTTAGATGAATTGCTGGCTCTGCTGGAGCAGGGTGGCGTGAGTGTCCGCAGTGATGCCCTTGGCGGCGGGGGAGGTGGGTTGTGCAAGATGAAAGACGAATTTGTCTTTTTTGTGGATACGGAGTCTTCGGCTGTTGAAAACGCCGAGCATTGTGCCCGAGCGGTAGCTGAGTTGGTAGAACTCGAGACGGTATATATTCGGCCTGAAGTTCGTGAGTTTATCGAAAATATTTGACATGGTTGAGAGGTTGAACAGTTTTTTTGAGTAAATATGCAATACCAATTTCAATTAGTGTATGTGTCTTGCGTGGTGATGGTTTGTTACGTAATTTCTTAATTACCACTCCCTTATGGTCGCGGCTCCGTTGAGCTAATGCGTAAAGATTAATTCCAAAATTAGATAAATTTAAGGATTGTGACGGATGGACAAAGCGAAAAATGAAAATATCCCGGCGACTGTGCTTGTGGTTGATGACAATCAACAGAATCTGGAATTGCTGCAAGCTTATCTTGATGATATGGATTGTAAAACCGTTGCGGCCACCGATGGTATCGAGGCGCTGGAGATAATAAAAAAGAACCCGCCTGATTTGATTCTTCTTGATGTTATGATGCCGAAAATGAGCGGTTTTGAGGTTTGCAGGCGGCTTAAAAATAATCCGCAAACCACGGACATTCCAATTATAATGGTAACGGCCCTTGCCGAGCTCGGCGATATCGAGAGGGGGGTTGATTCCGGCACGGATGATTTTATAAGTAAGCCGGTGAATAAGTGGGAACTGACGACGAGAGTTAAGACAATGCTGAAGCTTAAGCATTTATCCGATAAGCTTGAACGCACGCTGGCGTATCTCAGTGAAATAGAGAAGCAGACTGAGTAGCAGTTTTTTTTCGGGCGTTGTGTGCTCTGATTTGGCACCTAATATCGGAAAATTCGCTACATTCGTTACAGGGATTGAATCCATCGCAAAAACATGGCTTTGTGCCGTGATAAATCTTAAAACCCCCTTAAGAGAGACCTTTTTGGTGTCGATACCCTAAATATTGTTTATTTTAGTGGTATTTCAGCGGTTTCTTTGAAGAGGGCGTAATGAGCAAACTACTGGAGATTTTCGGTAAAGCGATAACAGTCAATACGGCTGATTTAATATGGCATTGGTTCGATGCACTTCAGGCGACCAGTTCCGGGCAAATGGGCCTGGATGAACTTGAGCCTGTGCTGGAGTTGATGTCCAAAATGGAGCTTGACCAGGCCGAGGAAAAATTGAAGTTCTACCTGTTTTCGCAGCCGAGCAGTACAGCAGGGCGAATGCTGGCAGCGGCGATATGTCTGCACAAAAATGATCTGGCCGGGGCCATTGAATCATTGCAATCGATTTACCTGAGAGAGCCTAACAACACAATGGCTTTGTATGCGATGGGGCATTGTTACGAACGGCTTGGCTATGAGGCTGAGGGAGTGGAGTTTTATCAGGATTGTTTGAAATTCAAGAACTATCTGCAAATGCCGCGTCAACGGCTCGGAGCGATCTATTTTAAGAATAGGCAAATCGAAAAAACAATTAGAGAATATGAAGAACTCAAGAATGAGTATCCTGATGATATAGGGTCGCTTGGAATACTCGGTTATTTGTATATCGCGAATATGGATTATGAATCTGCGATCGATACGTTCAATACGGCTATCCTGATAAATCCGGATAATTTTCACGCCAATTTAATAGATCCTGAAATTGCTGAACTTGTAAAAAATGGTGAAGATTATGAGGCTATCGGCAAGCTCGGTGAACTGATAGAGTCGCAGCCTGAGACGGCGGATTTCTACGTTCAGCTGGCGGATGTATTGATAAATGTTGGAGATGGGCCGGAAGCAATATTAAATTATGAAAAGGCGATACGAATTCAGCCAAGCTATCTTGAGGCGACAGTAAAACTCGGTTCGCTATATCTGCGGATGGGTAAAAACGCCCTGGCTGCGGAACAGTTTAATAAGGCGGTCGAAATCAATGATGAAATTGTAGATGCCTATGTTGGGCTGGCAACCGCTCAGAAAATGGCTGATCAGACCGATCTGGCCTGCGGAACACTCTCTCTGGCCGCGGCAATCGAGCAAAATAGTACCGTCCTGTTCGCCAAAACGGCGGTGTTGCAGTTCCAGACGACTATGACTGATTATGGCCAAGAGGAATGTGCCCAACAGGATAATAATACGCTGATCGAAACCGTGATTAAGGCGTATCAAAAACAGCTGAAGATATACCCGAATAACCTTGACCTGCATTATAAATACGGGCTTTTGTTGATGAACATTGATCAAATGGAGGCGGCACAGGAGGCTTTTAGCAGCGTGATCAATATCAACCCGACGCATTACCGGGCACTGACCAAGCTGGTTCTTTGTCTTTTTGAGACTGGCAAGCAAGAAGAAGCCCTTAAAAGTCTTACGGCAATCGAAACTCCTTCCAAAGAAACATTAGAACTGCACTACAAAACCGCGATTCTTTATTGCAATGAGGGCCGATTTGCCGAAGCTATGAAAAACATGCGGGAGGCATCAGAAGTAGATCCTACCGAAACGAACGTCAATATTTCGACGGTTCTGCAAAACCTCGGCCTGCTCGATAGAGCCGCGGCAACCTGGGACAGCTTGAGACAGGTTACGCGATCAGCCCTGGATTGAGTAGCAGGCAAATATAAGCACGCATAAATCGATTAATCCCATTGAACAGCAAATCCGGAGTATTTGCTCGCTTTGAACGAATGAAACATAACATATATTATGGGACGTTCGATATTGGGGTGGTTTTTTGGATTGGATTTAACAATTTCAAGATTCCCTACTTTTTTGCTCAAAAATCGACAATTGACCAATTCTTACTTTCAGGTTAATATGAATACGGAATTACATGTAAAATTCAAATGGAGAGATATTTTTTTAAGGGGTTGCAAATGGCAAAGACAGTTGTTGATAAAGAGGTAAGAAGAAATATTGTTGATGCACAGCGGTTGATTGAGGGTGTTTTTAAGAACGACGGGAACGAGGCGGAGACCAGACGAAGGGTTGAAAGAATTTTTGAGAGTCTGATGGGCTATGATGCTTTCAAGCATTTGAGCAGGGAAAGAGCCGTTAAAGGTGCCGGCGAAACGGAACACGTTGATTTTGCAGTACAGCTTGAAGATGGGCCGGATGCAGAACCTGTGATGATGGTGGAATTAAAAAGGGTTAGTATTGATCTTACACTCAAGCATTTAAAACAGGTAACTTCTTATGCTATTGATTCCGGCTGTGAATGGGTATTGTTAACCAATGGGCGAATATGGAAATTGTATCACGTTGAATTCGGACAGCCGCCTATAACCAAAATGGTTGAACAATGGGATCTGCTTGAAGATGATGTTCCAGAACTTGCTGAAAAGTTCAAGAGCATCTCCTATAAAAGTATCAAAAAAGGTAGCTTGAAAAAACTCTGGGAAAAAACCTCTGTGCTTTTGCCTAACAATTTATTAACAGCTATAACAAGCCCGGACAGTATAAAAGTTCTTCGTCGTGTACTCAAAAAAAATAGTGGCGTTATTATTGAGCCTGTCGAGCTAATAAATGGCATACAAAAACTTCTAAATGAAGCTGCTGCTATTGAACTGTCAAGAATTAAGATTAATTTTCCTGAAAAGAAAAAGAAAGTTAAGGAGAACAATCAAAATACACAGCAAGGGATTCATAATGAAACAGATGCACTAAGCAGTGCAAATGAGGAGGTGGATAAAAAACCTGACATGAAAATAAAATGTTCATCATGTGGCAGTAGCCTAATTGCGCCGGCAAAGCTAGCAGGTAAACAATCCAAGTGTCCAAAATGTAGCCAGGTAGTAATGGTACAGTAAAATCAGATGAGGGATACACTGGAGAAACTGGTGGAGGTCGGCACGCAGAGCCCCTGCCGGGACAAATGTGCAATCACTGGAATTTATATCATAGTATGTTGTGGTTGATTCATTTTTATGAATTCCACGTTGGCACTGGATACATCGGTGTATCCAGTGAGTATGCCTGAAGAAGCTGAAATATCAGTTCAGTGCGAGTTGCATTATGTTGCGGTATGTCCCACAGATTTATCAATTCGTCAGGGTCATTTTTTAGGTCGAAAAGTTCTCCCTCAAATGTGCCGGGATAAATTGTCAGCCTGTATCGAGATGTTACCATTGCCCGTACCCGATAGCCGGTTGCAGGGTCATCATTTTCTATTACAACCTCCCTACGAATTGTATCGGCTGAACCATCAAGCAGAGGACGACAGCTCCGGCCAGGATATGGCCTAAGCGGCCTGACAGTGCCGAATTCCCAAGGCATATCGAAATCCTGCCAATTATCACCAGGCATATCCAGGCCACACAAATCCAAAATGCTGGGCATAAGATCGATGTGCGATATGAGTGCATCCGTTATTCTTCCTTTCGGCATATTCGGAACCGAAAGAATAAATGGGACATTAATACAGCCCCGGAATGTATAGAAACTTTTGAGCATAAGTTGATGGTCTCCCATCATATCACCGTGATCCGAAACAACAGCGATAATGGTATTTGCATCCTGACCAGTTTCGACCAGCGCATCGATCACTCGGCCAATCTCGACATCCATATGAGTTATCATCCCATACGTCAGGGCAATCATCTCCTGCCACTGGGTGTCCGTTACGTCCTTCAAGCAACTATTGTATGGGTTTATTTTTCCGCAGTGCAGAGCCTTAAAGACTGAAGGAAGTCTGTCATATTCACCTTTCCGCCGAACCGGCAAAGGTATGTCATTTGGATTGTACATACTGTGATACGGAGCCGGTGTTGCAAGCGGCGGGTGTGGGTCGGGAAAGGAACACCAGCAAAAGAACGGCGGCTTGTCTTCTGAAGCCGAATCACGGATTATGTCGATGGTTGAATCTGCAATATATCGATTATAGTGCAATTCCTCCGGCAAGGTTATACGGTAGGCACCAGGCGTTTTAAATGAATCTGCCCCATCTTCCTTTGGGAAAATATCCTGTGGGTTGCCGCCACAGTCTTGGATCCATTGAAGGTATGGGCCGTAGATAAAACTTGTGTGTCCGCCGACAAAGTCTACGCTTTTAAAGCCATAGTATGGCGTTGGAAACTTTTTAATATCGCCGTTGTTCCAATAATGAAGGCATTCAGGATATTTTTGTGGTTCGGGGGGTTCAATTTGAGGAACCCATGGTGTTAAATGCAACTTGCCTGCTGCGTGTGTCTGGTAGCCATGGTCTAAGAGTACCTTTGGTAATGTCGGGATGTCAGGCCTTAAATAATGGCCATTCATTCGCACGCCATGATCACGCGGAAGCAGGCCTGTAAACATGGTTGAACGAGCCGGCATGCAGACAGGATTATTGCAATAGCCTTGTCGAAAAATCGTTCCATTTGTTGCAATCCGGTCGATATTCGGGGTTTGTACTATCGAATTATCCATACACGCTATATGGTCGGCTCGCAATTGGTCAGCACAAAAAATAATTACATTGGGTTGTTTCATGCTCCAAGTCTCCTATTACCACGGTTGGCTAGGCTGTGCTAAAATTATAAAGTTTAGCTGAAGTAGTATATATGTGAAACATTAAATTCTCAAGAAAAAAGATATGAAGGGATTGAGATTGCCGCGGCCTAACGGGCTCGCAATTGCACACCTTTAAAGGAGCCACCCTGCCGATAATCAAAACCCTCTCGTATTTCCTTGACGTTTTTTTTTGCCGAAATTTTTATTCAATTTTTTAGATTTGTCTGGCATAATGACGGTTGTGAATCGAATTCTGGAGATTGTGTTATGGATGTTTTTGGATTGATAAAGTCGAGGCGGAGTGTTCGGCGGTTTAAGCAGGAAACTATTGATAGAGGTACGCTAGTTGAATTGGTGGAGGTGGTACGCAGGACCATAGGTGTTAAGTTAAACCGCCATTTGGTATACCTCAGTTTGAGTTTTCAT